>DATGQC010000583.1:0-7672 GCA_035304425.1 Advenella sp. | reverse complement strand
CGCGGTGCGCACGACCCTGAGCGCATGGTCGCGATCGTCGCTGGCAGGCGGTTGGGCAAATACCATTTCCAGCATCGGGCCATGCGCAGCAGTGGCCGTGGCGCCGGTTTCGCGGATCCGGCTCAGCCAGCATTCCGGACGGAAAGAGGTGTCCATAACGACCTTGCCTCCCACGGAAAAGGTGGCCAATACCGACATGAACTTGCCCGCCATGTGATACATGGGATAAAAGCTGTAAAAGGTATCGTCCTGGGTCAGGCCGGTTTTCTGGGCCGAACGCTGGGCCAGCAGGCACACCTGCGCATGCGGCATCTGCACCCCTTTTGCGCTGCCCGTCGTGCCCGAGGTAAAAATCACGGATGCGATATCGGCAGGTGCAACGGCCGCGCCCGGGCATGCCGCGTCGCCAGGCAGGTCATTCACCGGCACCACCCTGATGCCGGCCTCTTCAAGCTGCGCTATCGCCGGCGATGCGTCACCGGCGCGCGCCCCGGCACCGCCATCAACGTCCAGCACCAACAGGGTTTGCAGGTTCCCCAGCTTGTGGGCCGATGCGGCAATTACCTCCAGATAATGCGAAAAGGTGACCATCAGCCTGGCCTCGCTTAAGCTGACGGCATGCTCCAGCGTCTGGCCGCGGTAGCCGGTGTTGATGCCCACATCAATGGCATTGATAAAATTAACGGCCAGCCAGGTATGAATGACTTGCGGGCTGTTTTCCAGCATGATCAGAACACGGCTTTGGCTGGCAACGCCCAGCGCCTTCAGTTGCCCGGCCATCCGGCGCACACTGGCGTGCAGCTGCGCATAGGTTTGCGTAGCTGCACCGTACATGGCCAGACAGGGCCGTTGAGCAAACTGATCACATACATGATTAAGCAAATCCGGCACGGTCACGTGGGGAATACACGGCAGCATGAAAGCGCACTCCTGTTCTGTTCGGCAATGATATTTTCGAATCGCTCAGTCTACCGGGAATGCGCCGAATATTGTAGGCATATTTCCTCGCGATCGGAATTTAGATGGGGCGGTCCCCGGCGCACCGTAGCCGGTGTACGGGATAGCCTGACCGGGTTGCCAAGCACGCGTTTTATCGGCTGCCCGTCCACCGGCAATTCTACAATCGTCCCGTTGGCCGCGGTTTGCGGATGGGCCAGCATCGCTTCCATGCGCATGATGGGCGCGGCCAGCACGCCTTTGGCTTGCAGGGCCGCAACAGCCTGGGTAGTAGACAACACGCGCAACGCCGGGCGCACCCACGCTACAATCTGCTCCCGGGCGCGAATCTGGCTTTGTTTATCAGGCAGATCATGCTGCGCCGAATAGTCGGGCAAGCCAAGCGCATCACAAATGAGTTTTAAGGGGTTCTCCCTGAAAAAGCCCAGCACCGTAATCCAGCCATCCGTGCACTGGCCGGTAAAATTCAATGCCCGATCAAACCAACGGGTCTCATAATCGTAATTGAGCGCCGTGGCCGCTTCCAGACACTGCATGGCGGTAATGGTTTCCAGCAGCGATGTGCTGACTTTCTGGCCCAGCCCGGTTTGCTGGCGCGCCAGTAGCGCAAGCAAGATGCCTTGCACCAGCAGATTACCCGATGTGAAATCGGCCATCGGCACATTCAGAAACACCGGCTCATCGCCGCCACTGGTGGTTTTCCAGCCGATGCCGCTGATCGATTGCAGCAGCAGGTCCTGTCCGGCCATTTCCGCATAAGGCCCGGTTTCTCCGAACCCGCTGGCGCAGGCGTAAATCAGGCGAGGAAACTGCGCGCTGATTTCATCAAACCCCAAACCCAGTTTTTCCATCGCGCCGGGCCGATAATTATGCAGCAGCACGTCCGCCTCTTGCAGCAAACGGAAAAACAGGCGGCGGTCTTCGGCGTCTTTTAAATCCAGACATAAAGAACGTTTATTGCGGTTGACAGCGGCAAAATAGCTGCCCATTTCGCCTCTTTCGTTGGCGACCAGGTCGCTGTAACGCAATGAGTCGCCACGAGGCGGACGTTCAATCTTGATCACATCCGCACCAAAATCACCCAGCACCTGCCCGGCGATGGGGCCCTGCATGATCTCGCACATTTCCAGAACTTTGATATTTTTGAGCGCTGACATTGCGGCCCCTTCCTTATTTTGAGAATAATTCCTTGGCGATCATCAGTCGCTGGATCTGATTGGTGCCTTCCCATATCTGGGTGATCTTGGCGTCACGCATCATGCGTTCGACCGGATAGTCCTTCAAATAGCCATAGCCGCCATGCAATTGAACCGCCTCGGTGGTCACGGCCATGGCGGCGTCGGTGCAGGCGGTTTTGGCGATGCAGGCCAGGAACTTGGCTTGCGGGTCCCCGTTGACGACCAATGTGGCAGCATGCAACATGGTTGCACGAGCGCTTTCCACCTTGATCGCCATATCGGCCATCATGCCCTTGAGCATCTGAAATTGGTAGATGGGCTTGCCAAACTGCTCGCGCGTCCGGGTGTAATTCACTGCCTCGTCCAGGGCGCCCTGGGCAATCCCCAGGCCTTGCGCCGCATATTTCAATCGCGATGCCAGCAGCCCTGCTTTTATATACCGTTCGCCTTCTGCCGGATCGCCCACCACCCGATCCAGTGGTATCTCGCAATCGTCCAGGATGACATCGCAAGTGGGGCTGCCGCGCAGGCCCATTTTCTTTTCAGGCGCGCCAAACGATACGCCCTTGTCGTCTTTGTGCACCAGAAAAATACCAAAATGATCATTTTCAGTTCTGGCAAAAATCAGATACCAGTCGGCCCAGCCGCCGTTTGTGATAAAACGCTTGGTGCCATTCAGTACCCATCCTGCCTCGGTGTTAACCGCCCGCGTCTTCACGCCCATCAGGTCCGACCCGCCCTTGGGCTCTGTCAGGCCCCAGGCGCTTCGTTCCCTGCCCTGCACCACGGGTGGAATAATCATCTGCTTTTGTTCTTCGCTGCCAAACCGGTTCAGGATCATCATGATCCAGCAGGTGGATATGGTGGTGGCCGACGCCGCACAAACGCGCGCAATTTCTTCAATCGCCACCAGTTGCGTAATCAGGTCTCCCTCTTGTCCGCCGAAGCGCTCCGGGAATGGCAGCCCCGGCAGCCCCAACGCCAGGCTGGCGTGATAGGCCTCCAGGGGCGGCCGCGCTTCTTCATCTACCGCAGCGGCATGCGGGCTGACCTGCTCTCGTGCAAATTTGCGAACCGCGTCGCGAAAGGCTTGGTACGTTTCGTCATAATGCGTCAATTCCACCGTGTTCTCCTGATCGTTTTTAATGTCAATTGTTTTCAAGTCTTTATACTGCCCGCACTACCGGCACGCCTTGCAGTCACTGTTCCTGGACAGGCACGTCTACAATGGCGGGCGGCCAGCTTCGCGACGGAATGCGATGGCGCTCGGCCGCGGGGCATGCCTTATCGATCTGTTCGCGGGACAGGCCCAGCGACGCCAGAATCGCGTCTGTGCGATCCTCGGCATCCGTTTCCGGCGCCGGATAGGCCTGCTGGTCAAACCGTGGCAACACCGGCACTTGCTGCGCATGCGCCTGCGGGTGACGATGCCGGATATGCGGATGCGACCAGATTTCGTCGGGCGCCAGTACCGGCACAACGCAGGCCTCTGTCCCCTGGAAAAATGCGCTCCATTCATCGCGGCTGCGTTCCATGAATTTTTCCCGGAACGTCGCACGGATCGCCGGCCAGTTGGCCACGTTCATATGATCCGGCACTGTCGTTCCGACCAGACGCTGCCACAGGTTGTGAAAGAATTGAGTCTCCAGCGCGCCAACCGAAATATATTTGCCGTCCTTGCATGCGTAGCAGCAATAGTATGGGTTGCCGCCGTTGAGCAACCCTTCGCCGCGCGCCGGCAGAATCGGCGTTCCCCATACGGAATAATGCATGGCCATGAGCGACATGGCGCCGTCGATCATGGCCACGTCAAGATACTTGCCTTTGCCCGTCCGGTTGCGCTCATATAAGGCGCTCATGATAGAGAACGCCGCCATGCAGCTACCCCCGGCAAAATCGGCGATCAGATTCAAAGGTACGGCAGGCGGCCCATCGACAGGACCCAGCGCGCCCAGCACCCCGGTTAACGCCAGGTAGCTGATATCGTGGCCGGCATCCTGAGCCATCGGCCCATCCTGTCCATATCCGGTCACGGAACAGTAAACCAGACCCGGATTCAGCTTCGCGAGCGTTTCATAACCGGCGCCCAGCCGCTCGGAGACACCCGGGCGAAAGCTTTCAACGAAAACATCTGCGCTTTGGGCAAGCGCCTGCAAGGCCGCTTTGCCCTCCGCCGCTTTCAGATCCAGCTTGATAAACTGTTTGCCGCGTGCGAAGGTCGATAGCGGATTGCCGGCGCGCCCGCCGCCCACGCAAATCACTTCTGCGCCCAGATCGGCCAGCAGCATGGTGCAATAGGGTCCGGGCGCAAGGCGTGACATATCGACCACCCGCAAGCCCGAGAGCGGTCGATCAGTGTTGGCGGACAGCGGCGGGGACACATTTTTCGACGTCATCACATCACCTCGTCAAAAGCAGCATCATCAAGCCGGTCGCGCAACGCATGCGCCGCCAGCAGGAAAAAGCCCTGGCCAAACAAGGTCCAGTCGAACGCGACGCCCGGGCCGCCCGGCACCATTGCCACTCCCGGGACCTTGCCGCTGTCTTCCACGGCCCCGGCCACCACGGTGAATGCACGTAGCGCGCGCTCCATCAGCGCGTCAGCGTCATGGCCCGGCTCAAGCAGGTCGTGTTGTACAGTAAGCGCCGCTGCATACGCAAACATCAGCGTTGCCGATGCTTCCAGGTTGGACAACGGGTCATCCAGCACGTGATAGAAATAACCGGAGGCGTCCTGCATGGCGGCCATCGCCAGCATCACTTCATTCAAAATGCGACGGATCTGCCCGGCATGGCGGTGCTGCGGCGCAAGTACGAGCAATTCGGCGCAGGCGCAGAGCAGCCAGCCGTTGCCCCTGGCCCAGAAGGCCGATTGCGGAAAATGGTCGGGCTTTTCGCACCATGCGTGGCGCGCCAGATGTTTGCGTTGATCAACCAATGCATCTACATGGATCAGCACCTGCTCAAAGGCCAGATCAATGGCGTCGTTATTTTGGGTGGCCAGACCGAATTTGACCATGAACGGACACATCAAATAAGTGAAGTCGATCCACAATTCAGGACCTTCGCCCCGCGACCAGATCCCGCCCGCCTGGGTGCGCGGCGCATCCACCAGCGATTGATACTGTTTGCGCGCCGCTTCCAGCAGGCGCGCATGCTGTGTTCGCGCATACATATCCATCAGCGGCACGCCGACAGCAGAGGTCTCCGAGGCCAATGGGGTGAATGTCCGGATATGTCCGCCCGACGACGTATGCCAATCGCCATAACTCAGATTGCCGTCCGACTTCTGGGTGGCGGCAATCCGCTTCACCTGCCGTTGCAGGAACGGACGATATTCCGGCAGGTCCCACGCCATCAATCCCGACAAAGCTGGCGCTTTTTGCCAACAATCTCGTTCATTCGGGTGGGCGCAAATATACGAACTGACCTTCGCTACCAGTGCATTCAAAATCATGTTGACTTTCCTCTTTTCAAAGAATACTATGTGGCTAGTATGTTATGCGAAAGAATAATTGAGTGTCAAGAAATTTGATTTTTAAAATGCGACGCCAGCGCCCGGCAGATGGGTGCGTAGCGGCGCGCATCCATCTGCGCCCCTGTTATTGATCACGTTTGACAAAGGTTGAAAATGAATGGTTCTGAAGCTATCGTAAATACATTGCTGGATCACGACGTTGATGTCTGTTTCGCCAATCCGGGCACGTCCGAGATGCATTTTGTGGCTGCGCTGGACACCCTGCCGCGCATGCGCTGCGTACTGGGTTTGTTCGAAGGCGTGGCAACCGGCGCCGCCGACGGCTATTACAGGATGGCCGACCGACCCGCGGCAACGCTGTTGCATCTGGGGCCAGGCGTGGGTAATGGTTGGGCAAACCTGCATAATGCGCGCCGGGCGGGTTCGGGCGTCATTAATATCATTGGTCAGCATGCGCTGGACCATATCGCCAACGACGCGCCGCTGACCTCGGATATCGAAGGCGTGGCCGGTCCCGTGTCGCATTGGACCCGCACCATCACCGCCCTGGACAGGGCCAGCCAGGACACGGCGGCGGCGATCGATCAGGCGCGCCAGCAACCCGGCCGCATCGCGTCCCTGATCCTGCCGGCAGATATCGCCTGGCAAACCACCCATGCGTCGCGCACGCAGTTGCCGCCCACGCGGTCCAAGCCATACGTTGCCGATGAAATCATTGAAACCATTGCCCAGGCGCTGGTCGATAAAAACATCAACCCGTCCAATACCGCCATTTTGCTGGGCGGGCGGGCGATGCGCGCGCAGACGACCGGGATCGCAGGAAAAATCGCACAGCATCTGGGCTGCCGCTTATTGGCGGAAACCAAGAACGCCCGTTCGGAATGCGGCCGCGGTCGTGTCAACATCCGCCAGATGCCCTACCCGATCAAAGGCGCGCTCGAATCCCTGCAAGATATCCAATTGCTGATCCTGGTCGGCGCACAGGCGCCGGTGGCCTTTTTCGCCTACCCGGACACGCCACGGTTCCTGACCCGGCCCGATTGCACCATTCTGACGCTGGCGCAGTCGTCCGAAGATATGACGAACGCCCTGGACCGGCTGGCAGAGCGCCTGGGTGTGGCCCGGCAGCCCGCCCCCATATCAACGCTGAAGCCGGACTTTGATTTGCCGGGCGGCCCCATTACGTCGCTGGGCATCAGTCAGTCTTTTGCCTTGCAGCTTCCTGCCAACAGTATCGTCGTGGACGAAGCCATTACCACAGGCAGGCAATTGCGCGACTGCATGCCACAGGCCGAGCCGCACGACTGGCTGGAAATTCCCGGCGGATCCATCGGCTATGGCCTGCCCGCGGCTGTCGGCGCAGCCGTGGCCTGCCCTGACAGACGGGTGATTGCCATCGTGGGAGACGGCTCCGCCATGTATACCGTGCAGGCATTATGGTCAATGGCGCGTGAAAACCTGAATATTACCGTTATCATCTGCGCAAACCGGAAATATCAAATCTTGCGCGGCGAACTTGAGCAGATGAAAACCAGCGAACCCGGGCCGAGTGCCCAGAAAATGCTCAATCTGAACCAGCCGGAACTGGACTGGGTCGCGCTGGCCCGGGGCCATGGCGTGGATGCATTGCGGGTCGATCACATGGAAGCGTTCAATGCCGCATTGAAGCAAGGTTTGCAGCAAACGGGCCCCCTGTTAATCGAGGCCATGATTTAAAAACAAAAAAACAGCAACACATATTAAAGGAGACAAAAGATGCAACTCAAAAAATTCAAATGCCGGTTGCCTGTTCTGGCGCTGGCCGCCCTGTTTTGCTCGGCCGCGGCCGGCGCGCAACCGGCCGCGTTCCCCACGCGCCCGGTGACGCTTGTGGTTGCCTATCCACCGGGCGGGACCACGGATTCGCAAGCGCGCATTGTCGCCAAAAAGATGTCGGAAATCTGGAAGCAACCGGTAGTGGTAGAGAATAAGCCCGGCGGCAACACCGTCATTGCCAGCAGTGAAGTGGCAAAATCCAAACCCGATGGCTATACGCTGCTGCTTACCGCCATGCCCTACG
>DATGQC010000582.1:0-6360 GCA_035304425.1 Advenella sp. | reverse complement strand
GCTTGCGGCCGGCTATACCTTTCTTAAGAACGAGCACGTTCGCGTGGATATTATTTCCCAGCGTCTGTCCAAGCGGACTCAGATTATTATCGAAACGGTGGGCGTGCTGTTTTTCATGTTGCCTGCTTGCGTGCTGCTCATTTATCTGTCCTGGCCCTTTTTCATGTTGTCGTTCGAAACCAACGAGCAATCCTCCAACGCGGGCGGGCTGGTGCGCTGGCCGGTCAAGTTGCTGATTCCTATCGGCTTTTCGTTGCTGGTGCTGGCAGGGATCTCTCATCTTATTAAATGCGTGGCTTATCTCAGCGGGAAAGGTCCGGATCCTTTGGCGCCGATGGGCGGCAAGACAGCGGAAGAGCTGTTGGCTGAAGAAATAGCGGCCGAAGCGGAGCTGAAACGACAACAATCACTGCAGACGGGTAACTAAGCATGGAGTTCTTCATTCAAAATATGCCGCCGATCATGTTCCTGACATTGATCTGCTTTTTGCTGCTGGGCTTTCCGGTTGCCTTTTCGCTCGCTGCCAACGGTATTCTTTACGCCTTGCTGGGCATTGCCTTTGGTGAATTTACGTTCCCGTTTCTGCAGGCGCTGCCTGACCGGGTGTTCGGGATTGTTCAGAACGATTCTTTGCTGGCCGTGCCATTTTTTACCCTTATGGGGCTTATTCTGGAACGATCGGGTATGGCCGAGGATCTGCTGGAGACCATCGGTCAGCTGTTCGGGCCGATTCGTGGCGGGCTGGCCATCGCAGTGGTGTTCGTAGGCGCCATGCTGGCGGCCACTACGGGCGTGGTATCGGCTTCGGTGATCTCCATGGGGCTGATTTCACTGCCCATCATGCTGCGTTACGGGTATGATCGCAAGCTGGCAACCGGCGTCATCGCCGCTTCGGGTACGCTATCGCAAATCATTCCGCCTTCGCTGGTGCTCATTATTCTGGCTGATCAGTTAGGCCGCTCCATTGGCGATATGTATCGTGGCGCCATGATTCCCGGGTTTATCCTGGCGGGCGCTTACATTTTATACGTGGTGGTTGCGTCGCTGATTAAACCTTCCTACGCGCCGGCCTTGCCGCCGGAGGCGCGTGTCTATCGCGAATCCAATGGCAGCAATGGTTTACCTTCTCTGCTGGCGCTCATTGTCGTCGCCAGTGTCGGTGCATGGCAACTGGGACACGTGTTTCTGTCGGAAAAAAGCGCAGCCGACGAAGCCATCGTTTTGAATCTGTTGTTGTGGGGTGTTATTGCATTTGTAATCGCTGGCGCGAACAAACTGCTCCGCCTGAAATTGCTGTCGCAGATTGCCGAAAGAGTGGTTTTCGTGATGGTGCCGCCGCTGTTTTTGATCTTCCTGGTATTGGGCACCATTTTCATTGGCGTGGCCACACCAACCGAAGGCGGCGCCATGGGTGCGGTCGGCGCCATTATCATGGCGTTGATTCGCGGTCGGCTGACGCTATCGCTGCTTAAGCAGGCGATGGATACCACCACTAAACTCACGAGCTTTGTCGTATTCATTCTGGTGGGGTCAACCATCTTCACACTGACCTTTACCGGGTTTGGTGGGCAGCATTGGGTTGAAGGCCTGTTTGCCTCCTTGCCTGGTGGAGAGATCGGCTTTCTGGTCGTCGTCAGCGTCGCTACGTTCCTGCTGGCGTTTTTCCTGGATTTCTTTGAACTGGCCTTCATTATTGTGCCATTGCTGGGGCCGGTGGCAGATAAGATGGGGATCGACCTGATCTGGTTCGGTGTTTTGCTGGCGGTCAATATGCAGACCTCTTTCATGCATCCGCCGTTTGGCTTTGCGCTGTTCTACCTGCGCTCGGTCGCGCCGAAACAGGACTATACCGACCGGGTTACCGGCAAACCGATCAAGCGGGTTACCACCGGCGAAATTTACAAGGGCTCCATTCCGTTCATTGTCATTCAGCTATTGATGGTGGCCTCGGTTATGGCATTTCCTGCGATGGTCATGCATTACAAGGGGACGGGAACAGGTATCGATCCGAGCCAGGTCACGTTCGACACCGGCAACACCTACGGTACCGATCCTTACGGATCCGATAGTGGCAGCGACAAGGGTAAAAGTGGTGCCGACGACGCTTATGACGACCCGGCAAACGCCTTCCGATAAAGGTTTTTTGGAGCAGGGATATTTTTCCCTGCTCCAATGAGCCGGTAACGGCATTTTCAGGGCATTGCGTCTGAATTTTCGTTAAACTCAAAACCCTGGCATATGCTTTGCCGGGGTTTTTTATGGGACTGAAAATGAGAACCCGCGTTAAATTCTGCGGACTGTCATCAGAAAAAGATATTCACGATGCGGTTCACGCCGGCGCCGACGCCATTGGTCTGGTGCTTTACGAAAGGAGCAAACGCTACGTGCCACTGGCTCAGGCGGCGACGTTGCGGCGTACGGTGCCCGCTTTTGTGAATGCAGTAACGCTGACCGTAAATGCGGACGTGCCGACCATCGAACAGATCATGAGCCAGGTGCGACCGGATTTCATCCAGTTTCACGGCGATGAGTCAGCCGATTTCTGCGAGCAGTTTTCCTATCCCTATATTCGCGCGTTAAGAATCGGGGCGCCGGGGCTGGCGTCGCCCGACGAAATCGCATCGGCGGTCAGTGAATATCCGAGCGCCGGGGCTTTTTTGTTTGACGCCTATTCACCCGCTTATGGCGGTGCAGGTATTTCGTTTGATATCGGCTTGCTGGCACAGGTGACGCAGATTCTGCCTGCGCACAAAATAATCATTGCCGGAGGCCTGAACGCTTCCAATATTGCAGCACTGGTGAGCAGCTATCATCCCTATGCGGTCGACCTGAGCAGCGGCATAGAAATTGCGCCTGGCGAAAAAAGCGCCGGCAAAATGCGTTCGTTTATGCTGGCGCTTGCGCAAGCGGACAAATTGCACTGGCCGGCGGCACTTTGATTGCGGTATACAAGTCAGCAAAAACCGGCGCCGATCCATGGCCGGCGGCCAATTCGAAGCGCCTTCGTGCTTGGGTCAGAAGCAAGAACGCATGAGGACGCCGGCTACAGCGGCATCATGGTGCCGGTACTGATCCATGGTAGCAATCACCCTAAGACCATTCGTGCGATTATCGTCGAGCAACAGCAGTGACCGTCAGGGGCTTCCCCTGACTATCGGTTTCTGCCATAGGTAAAATGTCGGTATAGCGCCGGTGCCCGACAAACAATTGAAATACCTTAAAAGAATGGTGATATTGCCCGTTTTATATGATGGGCTTGCGAATGGATAAAAGGCGATAAGGCATGCCGACCATCGTATCGGTCAGTCGGTGTCGCTCTGAATTGTCAGCGCTTCTATCGACTCATGCAACTGCAGCCATTCTTCTTCCAGCGTTTCGGCAGCGGCTGTCAGCTCGCCGTGTTCGGCCAGCACCGCAACCCGTTCATCCCGGCGCGCATCAGAATAAAAATTTTCGTCGGCAATCAGCACATTGATCTGGGCAATCCGGGCATGCGCAGTTTCCATGGCTTTCTCCACTTGCGCCAGGCGTTTGTCCAGTGGTTTGCGCAACTGTGCAACGCGCTGGCGTTCTTCAGCCTGTTGGCGTCGTACAGCCTTGCGATCCGGGGCGATGCTCAAACCATCGGCGGCAAGCGAGGCTTCGCGTTCTTCCTGACGCAGAGACAGGGTACGCTGGGCAAGCCAGTCGCGATAGTCGTCCAGGTCGCCGTCAAATTCAATCACCTGACCGTCTGCAACAATCCAGAAACTATCAACGGTGGTGCGCAGCAGATGTCGATCGTGCGAGACCATCAACATGCTGCCGTCGAATTCGGCCAGGGCAGTAGCCAGTGCTTCGCGGGTATCCACATCCAGGTGGTTGCTGGGTTCGTCGAGCAGGAGCAAATTGGGTTTTTGCCAGACGATCAGCGAGAGGGCCAGCCTGGCTTTTTCGCCGCCGGAAAAAGGCGCTACTTTGTCATTGACCTTATCGCCGCCAAAGCCGAAGCCGCCCAGATAATTGCGCAGCTCCTGCTCGCGTGCCTCGGGGGCTATCCGTTGCAAATGCTGCAGCGGACTGGCGTCAACATCGAGCATATCCAGTTGATGCTGGGCAAAATAGCCGATCTCCAGGCCCTTTGATGGCTTGTAGTGGCCGGCAAGCGGCGCCAGTTCACGTGCAATGGTTTTGATCAGGGTGCTTTTACCGGCGCCATTGACCCCCAGCACGCCGATTCTGGCGCCGGAACGAATCATCAGTTCTATATTGCTCAGAATGATGGTCTGATTTGCCTGTTCGTCAATATAGCCGGTAGCCACCTTATCCAGGCGAAGCAGCGGATCCGGCATGGTAGGTGGCGAGGGGATATGAATATAGATGCCAGATTCGGCCTGTAGCGGGGCCAGTTTTTCCATCCGGGCCAGCGCCTTGACCCGGCTTTGCGCCTGTTTGGCCTTGGTCGCTTTCGCCTTGAAGCGGTCAATGAATGATTGCAGCCTGGCAGACTCCCGGCTCTGACGCTCAATCGCGACCTGAAGCTGCCGCACGCGTTCGGCGCGCTGGGTCAGAAAATCATCGTAGCCGCCCTTATAGCGCACGAGCTTTTGCTGATCCACATGCAAAATAGTCCTGGCCACCGCATTCAGGAATTCGGTATCGTGGGAAATCAGAATAACGGTTCCTTCGTAGGCGGCCAGCCATTTTTCCAGCCACAGCATGGCATCAAGATCCAGGTGGTTGGTCGGCTCATCCAGTAGCAGCAGTTCCGAAGGGGCCATCAATGCACGAGCTAACGCCAGGCGCATTTGCCAGCCGCCGGAGAAACTATTGACTGGCTGGGTCCATTGTTCAGGCTTGAAACCCAGGCCGGCGAGCAGTTGCTCGGCCCGTGACGGCGCGCTCCAGGCGTCTGCCTCTACCAGCGCGGCTTCGAGCTCGGCGATGCGGGTGCCATCGGTATCAGGTGTATTAGCGCGCGCTTGCTGCAGTTCGCGCAAATGGCGGTCCCCATCGATGACAAACTCCCGGGCAGGCTGGGTCGTAGCGTGAATCTCCTGTTCGACGGTGGCAATTCGCCACGAATCAGGGATGAACAGATCGCCGGCGTCGGCATCTATACGGCCCTGCAACAGGGCGAACAGCGTGGTTTTGCCTGAGCCGTTTTTGCCGACGACGCCAACGCGCTCCTTGGGATGCACCACGAAGTCGGCATTTTCCAGCAGCACCTTGGTGCCGCGACGTAAAGTAAGGCCAGAAGAACGAATCAAAGCGAATAATCCGAGGAAAAAATGGTAATTAGAACATGCCAGGCGGTGTCAGTCAGACGATGAGCGGGCATTAATCATCAATCCCTGACCACTCATAAGCAACTCTGTCTTATTCCCGGGGAGCGTCGCCTGGAGGTCGTCGATCATGATTGCCACTGTGCGGCAATTGTCGATCGGGCGTTAAGCCGCGGCATTTAATATCGCAGTGCCCGACTGACAGCCAGAACTGGCACCGGTTCGGTGTGATGCGCTGCACGGTTTTGCCTGCTTGCCGGATGCCCGTTCAACGTGGCTGCAACTGCTCGCGCGTCAATAACAGGACGGAGTCGTCGCCTTCGGCGGTTTCAAGAAACACCGGATTCAGCGCCGGGAAAGCGTTCATGAAGTTTTCATATTCATTGCCGATTTCAAGGACGATAAAACCGTTGTCGCTAAGATGAGCGGCGGCCTGATCCAGAATGTTGCGAATGATATCCATGCCATCGTCTCCGCCCGCGAGGGCCAGGGCCGGTTCGTGCTGATACTCGCTAGGCAGCTGTGCCATGGTGGTGCTGTTCACGTAGGGCGGGTTGCAGACAATGATATCGTACCGCTGTTTTTCCAAAGGAGTGTATAGATCGCCCTGTAGTACATTGATGCGTTCGCCCAACTGGTACATGTCCACATTTCTTTGCGCCAGGCGAAGGGCATGATCGGACAGGTCCACCGCGTCCACTTGTGCGTTTGGAAAAGCCAGCGCGGCAAGGATAGCCAGGCAGCCGGAACCGGTACACAGGTCAAGTATATTCTCTATGTTTTCCGGATCATTCACCCACGGGTCAAGATGCTCGGCCAGCAGTTCTGAAATGGGAGAGCGTGGCACAATGACCCGCTTATCGGTCAGGAAACGGTGTCCCTGCAACCAGGCTTCGCCAGTCAGATACGCCAGAGGCACCCGCTTTTTGACCCGCAGCTCGATCAGACTGACGCATTTCTTTTTTTCGTCGTCCAGCAATCGGGCATCCAGAAATGGATCCAGCATATCCAGGGGCAGGTGCAGGGTAGAGAGGACCAGGTAGACGGCTTCGTCCCAGGCATTGTCACTGCCGTGGCCAAAGGCCAGCTGACAGCG
>DATGQC010000581.1:0-28598 GCA_035304425.1 Advenella sp. | reverse complement strand
CACGATCGGCCGCTCCCCTTTGGGACAAACATTGATCCGCAGGGGCTGGGTAAAGCAGAGCCATATTGATAAAACCCATGCCTATTTTGAAAAATATGGGGGTTCTACCATTACCCTGGCGCGTTTTATCCCTATCGTGCGCACCATCGCGCCTTTTCTGGCCGGGCTCTCGGGCATGGACCGACGCCATTTTGCGCTCTATAACGTGCTGGGCGGGTTTCTGTGGATCTTCCTACTGGTTCTGGCAGGTTATTTCCTGGGCCGCATTACCTGGGTGCAACAGAACCTGTCGCTGTTTACCCTTGGCATCGTGATTATTTCCGTGCTGCCCATGGCCTGGCATATCTTCAAACTGTGGAAAGAAAGCCGTCAGGAAAAACAGGCAGGCAAATAACCATGGCGTGCCGACGACGCGACAGCGCGGCGGCGGTCACCGTACCGCAATCCGGGGCCTTTCGGGTTGCGCGTCGGCGCCTTTCCTTTTATTACATTCCGTAATAAGATTCGAAGAAATGGTTGTTTTCCGATGCACGAAAACAGGTCTATCTTCTTGCTTTGTGCTGTCACCCTAAACTGGAGTCTGCTATGTCTGCCCTATTGAAAGCCTCACTTGCTGCGCTCGCGATCGCAGCGACCGCCCCTGGCCTTACCCATGCGGCAACGCTGGATAACGTCAAACAACGCGGCGCTGTCGTATGTGGCGCCACCACTGGCTTTGCCGGCTTTTCCGCGCCCGATGCCAAAGGCCAGTGGCAGGGCCTGGACGTTGATTTGTGCAAAAGTATTGCCGCCGCTGTTTTTGGCGATGCCAGCAAATTCAAGATCGTACCATTGAACTCTCAGCAGCGCTTTACCGCCCTGCAGTCAGGCGAGGTCGATGTCCTTACCCGCAATACCACCGTGACGCAACAGCGTGATACTGCGCTGGGTCTGATCGCAGCAGGGGTCAATTTCTATGACGGACAAGGCTTTCTGGTGTCTAAAAAGCTCGGCGTAAAAAGCGCCAAGGAACTCAATGGCGCAACCATCTGCCTGCAAACCGGCACCTCCAATGAAAACACGCTGGCAGACTGGGCCCGCGCCAACAAAGTGGAATACAAGCCAGTCGTGTTCGACCAGTTCAACGAAGTAGTCAATGCCTTTGCAACTAACCGTTGCGATGTTTTCTCTACCGACGCCTCGGGCCTGGCTTCCATTCGCATATCCAAACTGTCTTCGCCTGATGATTACGAAGTGCTGCCGGAAATCATTTCCAAAGAGCCGCTGGGCCCCTTTGTCCGCCAGGGCGACGATGCCTGGCTCAATATCGTCAAGTGGGTGTTCCAGGCTACCGTCAATGCCGAGGAGCTGGGCGTGACCACGGCCAATGTCGATGAACAACTCAAAAGCGCCAACCCCAACATCCAGCGCCTGCTGGGGGTCACGCCAGGCGCTGGCAAAAACCTGGGACTGGATGAGAAATGGGCCTACAACATCATCAAACAGGTGGGCAACTACGGCGAAAGCTTTGAACGCAATGTCGGCCAGGGCAGTCCGCTGAAAATCAAACGCGGCCTGAACGCCTTATGGACCGAAGGCGGTCTGCAATACGGGCTGCCTATTCGTTGATTGCGCTTTTTTGTGATCTTGCTCCAGGCCCGTGTTCCGCACGGGCCTTATTATTTTGCTCGCGCATATCCTCATTGCTGCGCCTGCATATGTCGGCGCCAGAATATGCCGGTATCAGAATATGTCGGTATCAGAATATGTCGGCGCCAGAGACAGCACTATGATCCCAAGGGCAGGCACTGCGTACCGTGCCCTCCCATACGACCACGTTGCACATTTCATTCACCAAAACAGACCAACTATAAGAACGCTTGCTGCGCCATTCTGGGCGTTACCATGAAAACGATGAGAAACACGAGCCAGCAACTGCTCTGTTTTCTACTATTTAGCCTGGCTACAACATCTGCTTGCGGTTCCGACCGGGACGAAATCAGAAATACGCTGCATTATGTAAAAGGCTACGCAGTTGCCTGGCCGAACAAAATGATCCATTTTTGAAGGATCAGGGTGATTGCTGAGCCGGGGCAATGGTTCAATACTCAAGCAGATATGATTTCGACATTTTGCTTCCTGTATCACTAGCAGTCAAACAAGCAGGTTGCGACGCAGGAAATGATGGTTGTTACTGACGACCGTAACCCTGAGCAAGGAAAGGAACTACCTATATTCTATTGCTACGATATTGTCCTGAAACCGGCGGTATGGGCAGCAATCGACAAAGCATATAAGAAATTGCAAAAGAGTTCATTATCTTTGGAAAAATAAGCGCTTTATCTGAATGCTGAATCGGCATTTATCACCGCTGACAATGGTGCGACAGGGCGCTGAAAAGATCTCAGGCGCCTGGGGCGGCGGCACCTATGTCTGCCCAAGAGGGGCTTGGGCCACATGCAATCGCAATGCGCATGCGGCGCATCCACGTACGTCGGTGGGTCTCAGTCGTGACGGGCGCTGGCTGGGCAAATGAGTCCGAAGAACAAAAATCGCCAGACAGATATTGAGAATCATTTACAATCACATCTCTGATCTACTCTTTCCGGATACACGATGATCCAGATTGAAAACGCTGGTTTTCAAACCCCTTCCAAAACCCTGCTGCATCCGCTTACGACCCGGTTCGAACGGGGCAAATTCTACGGACTGATCGGCCATAACGGGTCGGGCAAGTCCACGCTGCTCAAGTTGCTGGCGCGTGAGCATACTCCCTCGCAGGGCGCCATCCTGCTGGACAATACCCGTGTGGATACACTGTCCAATCGCCAGTACGCGCGCAAACTGGCCTATTTGCCGCAATATACGCCGGTCATCCCGGACATGAGCGCCCGCGAACTGGTCGAACTGGGACGCTATTCGTGGAACAGTATCTGGCGCAACCGCAACCCTGAAAACGAATCGGCCGTCGCGCGAGCCATTGCCCTGACCGATACCGAGGTTTTCATGCCGGCGCTGCTCGACTCCCTGTCAGGCGGCGAGCGTCAGCGTGTATGGATTGCCATGCTGCTTGCCCAGAATACACCTTATATTCTGCTGGACGAGCCGCTGGCGGCACTGGATCTCAAGCATCAGCTCGAAGTGATGCAGCTGCTGCAACGGCTGGCCCATAAAGAAAACCAGTGTGTGATCGCCGTTATCCATGATATCAATCTGGCCACGCGCTATTGCGATCACCTGCTGGCTCTGCGTGCGGGCAGGCTGATCTACGCCGAGGCGCCGGCTGCCCTGCTCGACCAGCAAAAGCTGCGACATATTTATGATGTAGACCTGCAACTGATCGGCCACCCCGATCACCCGGGTGTGCAACTGGCCTTCAATTGAGCCGGAAAATGATCATGCCCATGGTTTTTCAACGTTGTATGCTCGTCTGTGCCTGCCTGATGGCAAATGCAGCGGCCGTTGGCCCTGCAGCAGGCCAGACGAACCTGCCCGACGCCGCATCGCCAACAGAGCCGGCGCAGCACAGCCCCGGCAAAGCACCGCCGCAACGCATCGCCGTGCTGGACTGGACCATTGCCGAAACCATGGCCGCCATGGGGATTTTTCCGGCAGCCATCGCTGAAAAAAACAGCTATGAGATCTGGAGCCATTCACCGGTCATGCCGGAGAGCACACTGGACCTGGGCATGCGAGCGCAGCCTAATCCCGACCGAATGATCCGGCTGGCGCCCGAGCTGATCCTCGCCTCCCAAGACTATGCCTTCGTAAAAGGCCTGCTGGAGCGGATCGGTCCCACGACGCTGCTGGACGTCTATACGCCGGGGCAGGATATCTATCAAAACCTGACCGAACTGGCCACCCGGATCGGCCAGATCACAGGCCAGCCCGACAAAGCGGCAGCATATACCGCTCAGGTGGATGATCAACTGGACGCGATCCGCCACCAGCTTGTACAACACCGCGGCCAGCCGGTAGCAATCATTCAGTTCATTGATGCACGCAATGTCCGGGTGTATGGCAAACCCAGCGTTTTTTCCACCGCACTGGAAAAGATCGGCATCAGCAATGCCTGGACGGCAGCAGTGAACCAGTGGGGTTTTCAGAGCGCAGACCTGACCCACCTTGCCGCTTTGCCCAAGGACGCGACGATTTTCATCATCAAGCCGTACCCTGCCGATCTGCCGGGAAAGCTGCAGGAAAATGTGATCTGGCAGGCATTGCCGGCAGTACGTAAAAACCGAATCATTCTTGCCGAGCCCATCTGGACGCTGGGCGGCTTAAATACCGTGCTGCGCTTTGCGCAAACCGTCCGGGACGGCCTGCTGGCGCAGGACGCCAATGCCGGCTCAAACGCTGCATTCCGTTTTCCCGGATATGACAAATGAGATATACACTTTCAGCAAGAACACTTGCCCTGGTCAGTTGCACCGTCGCCATTGCCCTGATCGCCGCGGTCATCATGCTCAACGCACCGGGTGGCGACGCATCGTCGGCGGCGCCCATGCAACAACTGGTGTTCTGGCATGGCGTCCTGCCCAGAATCGCCATGGCGCTGCTTTGCGGTATCTGCCTGGGCCTGGGCGGCTTTATCCTGCAACAGGTCACGCAAAACACCCTGGCCGCTCCCGACACATTGGCGATCAGCAGTGGCGCCCAGTTTGCATTGTTGCTGGGCATGATGTATTTCCCGCAGGCGCAATTATTCGATTCCACACTGCTGGCCATGGGCGGCAGCATGGTCAGCAGTGTGCTCATGCTGCTCTTCATCCGGCGGGCGGGCAGTGCCGGCAATACCCTGATTCTGATTGGACTGATGCTAACGCTGCTGCTGACCACGCTCAGCAATATGTACCTGATACTCAACCCGGACCAGCTCTATGGGCTCATCATCTGGGGGGCCGGCTCGCTCAGTCAGGACTCCTGGCTGCCGACACTGCGCACCGGCTGGCAAACCCTGTTGTGTCTGCCCCTGTCCTGGTTTCTGCTACCCTCGCTGCGCGCCTTTTCGCTGCAGGGTACGCTGGCCAAAAGCGTCGGCGTCAATGTCCGTCTGGTGCGTATCACCGGCTTTATGCTTGTCTCGTTTCTGATTGCAATCGTGGTAAGCAGTGTGGGTGTCATCGCCTTCGTCGGCCTGGCCGCGCCGGTCATCGCCCGCTCTCTGGGTGTGATCGATATACGCAGGCAATGGGCCTATGCAATGCTGTTTGGCGCCTTGCTGCTCTCTATCACCGACTCGGCCTTGCAACTGGCCACCTATCTCTGGCCTAACAGCATCATGACGGGAACCGTGACCGCATTACTGGGCGTGCCGGTGCTGCTGTTGCTCCTCATGAAGCAACGCAGCCATACGCGCCAGGAGGTGGCGCCGCTACACGCAGGCGTGCGCCACCCGGTAGCGCTGCTACGCAAGCGCATGCTCCTGCTGATCACGCTTGCCCTCGGATGTTTTATGTTACTGCCGCATATCACTCACGATGTCGCCGGCAACTGGACGCTGGTGGCCAGGATTGATCCCGCCATCGCGCTGTTCACTGAAAATCGCACGCTAACCGCGATTCTGTTTGGCATTGCCATCGCCTGCGCCGGTACGCTGATTCAGAACATGACCAACAATAGCATGGCATCGCCCGAATTTCTGGGCGTCACCTCCGGCACCGGATTGGGCCTGATCGGGCTGATGATGCTGGTGCCTGCCCCCTCCCCGGTTCTGTACCTGGTCTGCGGCATTGGCGGCGCGTTTGCCAGCCTGCTCTTTGTCATGCTGATCAATGCGCGCAACCAGTTTCAGCCCGAAAAAATCCTGCTCACCGGCATGGCGCTCACGCAGCTATTCAGTTCGCTGCTGACCCTGACCCTGGCCAGCGGCATGCAGCAAGTCCAGCAGCTGTTGATATGGATATCCGGCGATACCTACATGAGCCTGCTGCAAAATGATCTGCCCATGCGCTTTGCCATTGTCGCCTTGCTGATCATCCTGGCCTGCATGACACGACGCCCGCTCAGCCTGCTGCGCCTGGGTGACCCCATTGCCCGTGCCACCGGGCAGCGTCCCATGCTCACCCGTACCCTGCTGTTTCTGCTGGTTGCAGCGCTGACCACGCTGGCTTCCATCACCGTCGGCCCGACCAGCTTTGTGGGGTTGATTGCGCCGCATCTGGCGCGCTCCATGGGCTTTCACGGCTTGCGCACGCAAATGCTGGCCTCCTCGACCATCGCAATCATTATCATGCTGTGCGCCGACCTGTTCGGCAGGCAAATAATGTTTCCCTATGAAATCCCCACCGGCCTGATCGCCACTTTTATCGGCGCCGTCTATTTCCTATGGCAATTTACGCGAAGGCGCAAGGCGTAATTCCGGTATCATTGCCAGCCATGGACACATTGCTCCCTTTCGTTCTATTTGATGACGCCGTCACCCGGCAGGCGACCCTGCTGGAGGCGTTTGTGCGCTCGGACACGCTCTGTGCTGCGCAATTGGCAGACCTGGATACCGTGCTGGCGCGCGGCTGGGGGCAGGCGCTGCACCCGGCCATCTTCATCCCCTATGAGTTCGGCCTGCCTGAAGCCGCCGAGGCTGCGCAACGCGCGCACGCAAACATGCATATCCACTGGTTTGCGCAAGCCACCACGCTGTCGGATGCGCATATTGAGCAATGGCTGGTCCGGCAGGCGCACGCACACGATCCGCAGCGACAGCCTGCGGGGCTGTGCAATCTGCAACTGCAGCCGGCATTTGACAAATACCGGAGGCAGTTTGCGCAGTTGCATCAGGCCATAGAGCGTGGCGACTTCTATCAAATCAATTACACTGCGCGCCAGCATTTTGAGACCTATGGTTCGCCTCTGGCGCTGTATCGCGCATTGCGTTTGAAGCAACCCGTGCCATACGGGGTGCTGGCCTGGCTGCCACATCAGCGTATGGCGCCCTGGACAGTGTGCCTGTCGCCCGAACTGTTCATCCGCATTGATGACAATGGCGTGATTGGCGCAGAGCCCATGAAGGGCACACTTGCCTGTCAGCCGGAGGATGACCCGCAGGTGCTGGCCGATCGGCTGCGCAACGATAGCAAGAACCGCGCAGAAAACCTGATGATCGTGGATCTGCTGCGCAATGATTTATCGATGCTGGCACAGCCCGGCGGCGTACAGGTGCAGGCGCTGTTCAAAGTGACACGCTTTGGCCAGGTGCTGCAAATGACCACGCCCATCCAGTGCCGGGTACAGCCCGGCACCACTATGGCAAATATAATTGGCGCCTTGTTTCCCTGCGGCTCCATTACCGGCGCGCCCAAAAAAATGAGTATGCACTATATCGAAGACAGTGAAATGGCGCCGCGTGGCCTGTACACGGGCAGCATCGGCTACCTGCAAGCGTGCGACAACACCATGGGGGCCAAAGGCTGCTTCAATGTCGCCATCCGCACCCTGAGCCTGCAGCCGGCGCGCGACCAGGCCCTTGCCTGTACCGGGATCATGGGCGTTGGCGGCGGCATTGTCTACGACAGCACGGCGCAATCAGAGTACGAGGAAATCCACTGGAAATCCCGTTTTCTGCACGCCATCCCTGCCGGATTTTCATTATTTGAAACCATGCTGGTCGAGCAAAGCCGTTGCGCACTGCTTAACAGGCATATTGAGCGCTTGCTTGCCTCGGCCAAAAGCCTGGGCTTTGCCGCCGAACGGGCTGCCTTGACACGGCAGCTGCAGGAATGCATCAGCGCGCAGCCGTCGCACGCAAGATTGCGCGTGCGCGCTGTGCTGGCACAGGACGGAACCTGCGAGATCGCTGCCTTCCCCCTGGACTCCTGCGCGTCGCCGTCCGCCACCGGCCTGCCTTTCGTAAGCATCGCAGCACGCCGGCTACACGTATGTGACCCCTTGCGTCGCTTTAAAACGACATGGCGCAAACATTATGACGATGATTTGAAACAGGCAATGGTTTCAGGCGATTTCGACATTCTGTATTTCAATCATGATGGCGACCTGCTGGAAGGCGCACGCACCTCGGTATTTATTCACTATCGCGGTGCATGGCTGACACCGGCCCTGGCCCTGGACATTTTGCCCGGCGTCATGCGTGCGCAGGTGCTGGCCAACCCGGCACAATACCTGCAGGCAGATCATGTTAGCGAGGAGCGCATCACGCTGCGTATGGTGCAGGCAGCCGATGCCATCGTCGTGACCAATGCCCTGCGCGGGTGCATGCCCGTGCGACTCAGACCTGCCTGAAACCGGCGTCACCGGTGCGCCATTTGTTCCTCTGGGAGCGGCTGCGGGCTACGCTGCAGACACGCACTGCAATGGTAGCCGGAGCAGGAAAATACAACAATGGCCAATTTACGTGATATCTTCATACTCATATCTTAGTATTTCATGCAAGAACCGCCTCCTGTCCGGCCTTCGTGAGATGACTGGCGGTTGATGCTACTTTATCGTGGGGATACCACCTTATGGCTCGCAGCATGAGCTCCTTTTTTCTGAAAACCGCCCGAAAAATCGCGCGTCAGCAGCGTAACGCCCTGATCAGGGCCACCCGGTCGAATATGAAGCTGGCCGCTTCGGCCTTCAACCACAACCCCCTGTTCCCGCCCCCGCCTGGCGCCGTGCTGCGTCCTGCGAAAAAAACCGTGCCGCCGCCGTTTCGCCATGGTTCCTGGACCGAACGGCTGTTCAAGGTGCCCGCGACAGTCTCGATATTTGTTCAGCGGCTAAGCTATTTTGTATACGTACCGCCATCACATGAAATGAAAGGCAGCGCCATGCTGGTCATGCTCCATGGCTGCAAGCAGACTGCGACAGAATTTGCGCAGGGTACACGGATGAACCAGCACGCCGCTAAATCAGGCATGGTCGTGGTGTACCCGCAGCAATCACGACAGCGCCAGGCCCTGCGTTGCTGGCGCTGGTATCTGCCCGACCCGCAACATGGCTTTGCCGAGGCCGATGCCATTGCCGCACTGGTGCGCAATCTGGTACAGCGCCACAAATTGGACAAAACACGGATTTACCTGGCGGGCATGTCGGCCGGCGCCGGCATGAGCAGTCTGCTGGCCTTGCGCCATCCCCGGCTATTTGCTGCGGTGGCGCTGCATTCCGGGCCTGTCATGGGCAACGCGAGCAGCTTGTCCAGCGGTTTGCAGACGATGCGACGCGGCACTCTGAATGATCCGCTCACAGCGCTTAAGGCCGCCGGCGAAACCCTTTCTGCCGGCCACGACTATCTGCCCGCCTTGATTTTGCAGGGACAGCTCGACCGGGTCGTGTCAGCCAATAATGGCCAACAGCTGGCGCGCCAGTTTGCCTGGCTCAATGGTTTCGATGACCAGGCGCAGCCGCTCGAAAAGCAGGTAGGACAACAGACCCCGCGCGAATACACGCAGTTTGATTTCAAACGCGCCCGCAAAAGCATTGTCCGGTTGTGCCAGCTCAGGAAAGTGGGACATGCCTGGAGCGGCGGCGACAGCCGGCTTGACTTCAACACGTCCGAAGGCCCGAATGCGTCGAGCCTGATCATGCGATTTTTCCGGATGCATCAACGCCACGACAACGCATCATAGAAAACCGACCGGCCGGGTCGGGCCCGAACATCGCGGGCTGGCCGTCGCCCCTTGGCCCGCCCTTGAATGTACCTTTTCATCGTGGTAGCGCCGGTTGAGGCAATAGTGCGGGTCCGGAGTGGTGCGGCCATAGGCGGCGATCCGGCTCCTATCCCAAGACCGGAATGCACGACGCCACGCAGACAGTCACGCAGGTTGCGGCAAAAACACCGGAAAGCGGGCCTGCATGCTATTGTTGGCAAGCGTGACCAGTTGCTCGTCGCTTAGTCCGAGCGCTTCGGCAACCGCAACATAGTTATCCAGCAGATAACCACCAAAATAGGCAGGATCATCCGAGTTGATCGTCACACACAGCCCCTGATCCAGCAGCCGCTTCAGATTATGCTCGCGCATGTCGCTCACTACCCTGAGCTTCAGATTCGATAAGGGGCAAACGGTGAGCGGTATTTTTCTGGCTGCCAGCGTCTGCACCAATGCCGGATCTTCTTCGCTGCGCACGCCGTGGTCAATGCGAATCACATTGAGCCGATCCAGCGCATTGCTCACATACGCGGCCGGCCCTTCTTCGCCTGCATGAGCAACCAGATAAAAGCCCAGTTGGCGGCACCGTGCGTATACGCGTTCGAATTTTTCCGGTGGATTGCCCCGCTCTGCCGAATCCAGGCCAATCCCCAGCCACAGGTCACGGTATTGTTCGCGCAATGGCAAAGCCTGCTCAAGGGTATCGAAGGCGGCCTGCTCGGACAGATGCCGTAGAAAACTCATGATGAGACAAGAGGTGATGCCCCAGGTATCCCGGCCCTCGCGCAATGCGCGCGCGATGCCGGCAAACACCGTTGCAATGGGCACGCCACGCTCGGTATGTGTCTGCGGGTCGAACATGATTTCTGTATGAACGACCCCTTCCTGCGCGATCCGCGCAAGATAAGCCATGGTCATTTCATAAAAATCGGCTTCGGTAATCAGCACGGCAGCGCCGGCGTAGTACAGATCCAGAAACGATTGCAGATCGGTGAACTGGTATGCTTCACGCAGTGCCTGAATGGACGGGTATGGCAAAGCCAGGCCGTTGCGCTGCGCAAGCCGGAAAATCAATTCGGGCTCCAGGGTGCCTTCGATATGCACATGTAATTCAGCCTTGGGCAGCTTGCGGATAAACTCTAAACGTTCGGCGTTCATTAGGATGTCTGATTGGGTTCGAATGGCAACGGCGCGCCACATTGCGCTTGCGGTAAGGCGCTATTGTAGCGTGAGCGCGCTCACGCCGGCCGACAGCCAGGCCTCTAGCCGGAATCGGCCCCATCATCGGCGGCGCAGCGAAACCCCAGCGTATCCAGCACAAACGTCGCTTTCAGGCTGCTGCGAAAGCTGTAGCGCATGAAAGCAGCATAATCCGAAGGGTCGGCCACGCTGGCAGCCCCAACGCCGCAAAACGGTCCCACGTCGACCGTCACCGTGCGACCGTTAATGGTAAGACGCTGGAAATTCGACTGGTTCGCCTGCTGCTGGCTGGCGTTGAAATCCTGCGTCCACTCCCAGATCACACCATGCATGTCGTGCACACCCCAGAAATTGGGACGCGATTGCATCACATCGGGCAGCGGCTTGCCAGCCGGCTGCGCATACCAGTCCAGAATACGCTGGACGTAATCCTTTTCCCGGGTTCCGTCTGCTGCGCCGGCAGAGGCGCGGCCGGCAAACTCCCATTCGGCAATCGTGGGAAGGCGTTTGCCCTGTGCAGAACAATACGCCCTGGCGGCAAACCAGGACACGTTCACTACCGGTCGCTGCGCATCCTGCACCGCCGGCTGGCTCTGCCGGCGTTCCCGTACTGCCCAGTGCCGTAAATAACGAGGCTCGGCAAACAACGACGACACCCGTTGCACGGCCCAGGACGGATGAGTAGCGACAAAGGCAGCAAAGGAAGCATTAGTAACCGGTGCGACATCAAGCCTGAATGGCTTGACCCGCACTTTTGCGCCTTCCGGAGAAACCAGAGGGCGGTATGCTCCGCCCGGCAGGCGAACCATATCCGCCTTTCCAGTTGCTGCCGCCGGCACGACAGGCATCATGTTCGACAGCAGTAGCAGCAAACAGACCAGCGTGCGCCGGGCAGCATGCAGCCTCACCTCAATGTGCCCCATTCACAGCCTTAAAGGGCTTGGCTTTGCGTTGTGCAGCCACATCCTTGGCGCTGATTGCGCCACCTTTGTTGCCCCAACTATTCAAAATATAGGTCACCACGTTGGCGACATCATGGTCACTCAGCGCCATGGCCGGCATCACACCGGTAAACGTTATCCCGTTAACGGTGATGGGGCCGGACAGACCGTGTGTAATCACATTGGCGGCGCGCCCGGGATCTTCATTCAGAAAGTCTGATGCGGCCAATGGCGGAAATGCAGCGCCAACCCCGCCCCCGTCGGCCTGATGGCAGGCCTGACAGTTGGCTTCATAAATCCGCTGCCCGAACCGGATCTGTTCCTGCAAGGAAACAGCAACCGCTGGCGTCGGCGCCATGCCCGTACTTACTGACTGCACAGCAGAACCTTCGGGCAAATAGACCGCGTCCTTCTGTTTGCCGCTATACACCTGCCGGTCGGTCTGACCACTGACAACGAGGTTGCCTAGCGCGCCCTTGTTGAATGCACGGAAAATGGAATGATCGACCAGCACCAGGCTGGCGGGCGTCTCCAGCTTGAATTCAGCGATAGCCGCACCGCCGGCCGGGATCAGGGTCGTCTGGATATTATGATTCTCCAGCGTGCCGCCTTCCACGTATACCTTGTCAAAAATTTCTCCGATCACGTGAAAAGAAGACACCAGGTTAGGGCCACCGTTGCCCACAAAGAGTCTCACGGTTTCACCTACATTGGCTTTCAGCGCGTTGTCGCCGGTCAGCGACCCAACTGATCCATTGAACACCACGTAGTCCGGTTTTTCATCGATCGCTTTTTTCATGTCAAAGGGCTGCAGGCCTGGCTGACCATATCCGCCTTTGGTATAGAAATCGCCTTGCATCACGTAATATTCGCGGTCCACTTTCGGCAACCCCGCTTCGGGTTCAACCAGAATCAGTCCGTACATGCCGTTTGCAATATGCATGCCGACCGGCGAGGTCGCGCAGTGATAAACATAAAGCCCCGGATTCAACGCCTTGAAGCTGAACACAGAGGTATGTCCCGGCGCAGTCAGTGATGCAGTCGCGCCGCCGCCGGGGCCGGTTACCGCGTGCAGGTCAATATTGTGCGGCATTTTTGAGGTCGGATGATTCGACAGATGGAACTCTACCTGGTCTCCTTCGCGCACACGCAGGAAAGTGCCCGGCACACTGCCATCGAACGTCCAGTACATATACTGGACGCCATCAGCCATTTTCATGACCTTTTCCACCGTTTCCATCTTCACCACGACTCTGGCAGGGTGCTTGCGGGAAATGGGAGGGGGCACCATGGGCGGCGCAGTACGCACGGCCTCTTCCACTGGCAACATGTGTGCGTCGGATTGAACCATTATCCTGGCGGTATCCGATGCCTGCGGTATTGATGCTGTTTGCGTCGCAATTCGGGCATTGCCCAACGCGCTCGAACAGGGAACACCCACACTGAAGACAAATAGCAAGGTGCATGCAAGACGCTGCAGTTTCATAGACTTCTCCGGTTACCGGAGCGCCAGCGCAGCGCAACCCCTTAATGCTGCTGATCAACCAATGGCGCTCCGTCATCGATATTCTATGTAAGCAATGCCGTAGCGGGACATCGGCCTGGACACATTGATTGACGGATATCAAAGGATCAAAAGTTGTTGAACGCCAATGTACGACACGTTTCGTTTCTGCAACAGCCTGTCTTCATCTGATTAAAAAACACGTTCATGCGACAAAAAGCCACCATCAAATGGTGGCTTTATATATTCGCTTTAGGTATGTGGCTTGCCCGGGTCGGGCATCGATCTGCAACCAGGCGCAAGCGCCCCGCACCGGCTATTTCAGGAAGTCATCCCCACCGCAGACATAATGCCACGCAGCAAGTAAGCCACCACCAGCAATGCCGCAGTTCCCGCCAGCCACAAGCCGACAAACCATAACCAACGGCTGCGTTTGCTTGTGGTGGCGGGCGGGCGTTTGGTTTCCTGCTGTGTCATGTTGCCTGGTCCCAAATGTAATATGCGTAATATGCGCCTGTTGCTGCAAATGCGATGACAGCCAGAGGCAGTCGGACACCCGTCTGCCCGCTGTTTACGCCTCTAGTGATATCCTGCATCCGCCGTCACTTTGCCACGGAACACATAATAGGCCCAGGAGGTATACATGAGAATGAACGGGATAATGAAGAGCGCTCCCACCAGCGCAAATCCCTGGCTCTCCGGCGGACCGGCGGCATCCCAGATGGAAATATCGGGAGGAATGACATTGGGCCAGACACTGATACCCAGTCCGCTATAGCCCAGAAACACCATGCACAGGGTAAAAATGAATGGTTCGGCATGCGGGTTGTGATTCAGGCTGCGTATCAAGCCCCAGCTTGCCAGAACCACCAGAATGGGAACCGGTGCAAACCAGAACAGATTGGGCAAGGTAAACCAGCGCTCGTAAATAAGCGTGTTGCTCATGGGGGTCCAGATACTCAGGATGCCAATAATCAGCAGCAACCCCAGCGTGAGCGGCCTGGCCAGTTCAACCATCCGTTGCTGCAACGGCCCATCTGTCTTGAGCACGAGCCAGGTGCACCCCAGCAGCGCATAGGCGACGACCAGGCCAATACCGGTGAACACGGAAAACGGCGAAAGCCAGTCCAGCGCCCCGCCGGCATAGGCACGATTCACAACCGTGATGCCGTCAATATACGCCCCCAGGGTCACGCCCTGGAAAAAAGTGGCCAGCACAGAGCCACCGATAAAGGCGGCGTCCCACCAGCGGCGACGCGCATCGCTGGCACGGAAGCGAAACTCAAACGCGACACCGCGGAAAATGAGCGCCAGCAGCATCAGGATCAAAGGCATGGCGAACGCGCTCAGAATCACGGCATAAGCCAGCGGGAACGCTGCCATCAGACCAGCGCCGCCCAGCACCAGCCAGGTCTCGTTGCCATCCCAGACCGGAGCGACCGTGTTCATCATCACGTCGCGGTCTTCGCGGCGCGACATGAGCGGAAACAGAATCCCGATACCCAGATCAAAGCCGTCCATAATCACATACATCATGATTCCAAACAGGATAATCACGGCCCACAAGAGCGAAATATCAATTCCCATGACGGTCTCCCTGTGTTTGTGTGCGCGACTCTTCATCAGAATTGGTCGCCGCCGACAGCGGTCTTGCCGGTGTACGCCCCTCTCCTGGCCCCCCACCTTCAATTTCAAGATGTGGAGTCGGTTGCGGTCCCTGGGCCATAATATGAAGCATATAGACAACCCCCGCGCCGAACAGCACGAAGTACACCACGATAAACAAGATCAGCGTAATACCCAGTTCCAGCGCACTGTGCGGCGTAACGGCATCGGCCGTACGCATGACGTCATAAACCACCCACGGCTGGCGTCCTATTTCAGTGGTGTACCAACCGGCCAGGATGGCCACCAGGCCACTTAGCCCCATATAGACCGAGAAACGATGCAGCACCGGGCTGTCGTATAGTTTGTCCTTCCAGCGCGCATACAATGCCCACACGCCCAGCAGCAGCATTAGCATGCCAAGTCCCACCATGATCCTGAATGTCCAGAACACGATCGTGGCGTTAGGCCTGTCTTCAGGCGCAAATTCCTTGAGTGCCGGAATATTGCCATCCAGGCTGTGCGTCAGGATCAGGCTGCCCAGACGCGGCACTTGCACTTTGAAGCGCGTTTCTTCCCGCTCCATATCGGGCCAGCCAAACAGCACCAGCGGCACACCTTCGCCATCCGGCCCGTTTTCCCAATGCCCTTCCATTGCCGCCAGTTTTGCCGGCTGGTGTTCAAGTGTATTCAGACCATGCAAATCGCCAACCAGAATTTGAATCGGCGCGACCAAAAGCAGCATCCACATTGCCATGGAATACATCTTCCTGACTGCCGGCTGCACATTCCGACGCAACATATGCCAGGCTGCAACGGCACCCACGATCAGCGCAGTCGCCAGAAACGCCGCAATGACCATGTGAATCAGACGATAAGGAAAAGAAGGATTGAATATGACAGCGAACCAGTCAACTGGCACCACGCGATTATCGATGATTTCGTAGCCTTGCGGGGTCTGCATCCAGCTGTTGGACGCCAGAATCCAGGTGGCCGAAATGAGCGTCCCGACGGCCACAAGAATGGTGGAACACCAATGCAGCCGGGGCCCCACCCTGTGCCAGCCAAACATCATCACCCCCAGAAAGCCCGCCTCAAGAAAGAAGGCGGTCAATACTTCGTAGGTAAGCAACGGCCCGGTCACGCCACCGGCAAAATCGGAAAAGTAACTCCAGTTAGTACCGAACTGGTAAGCCATGACCAGACCGGACACCACACCCATGCCGAAGTTAATCGCAAACACGCGCAGCCAGAAGTGGTACAGATCCCGATAAACAGTATTGGCGGTCTTGAGCCATAAGCCCTCGAGCACAGCCATATAACTGGCCAGCCCGATGGTAATGGCAGGGAAAATAATATGAAAAGAAATCGTGAACCCGAACTGTATTCGGGCCAGAGTCAGAGTGTCCAGCTCCATTTGCTGCTCCTGGAGGATTGAAACATACGCACACGGTATGGACATCTGCTGTTATGGTAATTCCGCCAGTAACCAGCGAGCCCATATTTTTACTACTCATATTACAGTTGCATTATTGTACTTTGCTTTGCGGCCGAGCTGAACAAGCCTCGCAATAATAGGACAATATGCCTTAGCGCGACGCGTCTGGAATACAACGGGCGGGCATCTGACTAGCGACAGGACCGAACCTGCCCCGCAATAGCCTGCGCCAGCACCGCATTGCCGGCCGGCCCGGGGTGCAGATGATCGCCCGAGTCATAGCGCGCATCCAGTTGTGTCGCGTCCTGGCTATCCTGCAACAGTTTGTCTGCATCGACCACCGCATCAAAAACCCCGGCATCACGTATCCATGCGTTGACCGCCAGGCGCAGACGGTTCTTGTCGTCATTATAGTAATTGTCCAGCGGCGTGCCGGCCAATGCACCGCGAAATGGCGCCAACGTCACGCCAATGACGCGCAGCCCTCTGCTTTTGGCCAGCGCTGCCAGCTTGCGATATCCCGCCTGCAGTGCACTTAGCGAGGGCATCGTCTCAGTTGGTGCAAACGCGGTTCCAGGCCAACTGATGTCATTGATGCCGATAAAAATCACCAGGGCCGTCACGCCCGGCGCATCCAGCACGTCATGTGAAATACGCGCCATGGCGTTCTCTCCCATTTTGTCGCCAAGCAGACGCGCACCCGAAATGCCGGCATTGATCACCGCAATCCCGGCGGAACGCAGCGCGTCGGCTATATAGTCTGTCACGCGCGTGTTGGCGTCTATCGGTACACCGTTGCCGTCGGTAATGGAGTCGCCCAGCATCGCCACGGCACAGGTCGGCGATACGCTTTCCGTGTCGATGCGCGTCAGAAAAACGCGGGCCTGCGTGCGATGCAAAACGGGATCAGCGGCCAACATCGGCTTTTGCGTCTGGTTTCCCTGGCGAAACACTGCCTGCTGGCGCCCATCCCAGTGAAACGTCTCTAATGCCGTTTTGGCTTTCACATAGTGCGCAATTTGCAACTGCTGCAGATCCGCTACCGGCATATCCAGAGGATCAGATATAGCCTGCTGGCCGGGAGCAATGGTCACAGCCGCCTGTCCGCTAAAACTGACCGTTTTTGGGGTATCGGTCCATTCTTGCTTGCCCGACTTGCGACTTACCGTGGTTTGCGCCACAGCCAGCGGCGTCGTGCCGTAGCGATTGGAGATCACCAGACGCAAACGCTTGCCGCCACGGCTGATCATGACATTCTGGGTAAATGTCGCATCCTGTATGGCTGGAGGAATGCTGGTAGGGAATGCAAAATCCTGCCCCCAGACCGGTTGCGGGCTCGCCTGCCAGCTGGCCACCCATTGCCGGGCCTGCGCGGTAAAGGCAATAAGGCTCAAAAAGCCCGCCAACAGTATATAGCGCATTAATTTCAAAGAAGTCTCCTGTGTACAGACGATGAGTGCGATAAATCAGTGCATGCAGTATGCAGTGCGCATGCTTTACAATCCAGACACCAGCAATCACAACATTTGTGAACAATATTCATATGTCATCTGCACCCAAGGGCAATAAACTTGTCGAAATGGAACTGTTCGTGGCCACGATTGAGACAGGCAGCTTCTCCCTGGCGGCCCGCCACTTCTGCATGAGTCCTTCGGCGGTCTCCAAGGCAGTCGCCAGGCTCGAAGCGCGCTTGCGGGTGACGCTATTGAACCGTTCCACGCGCAAGCTGTCGCTTACGCCTGCCGGCGAATCTTTTTTCCATCGCAGTAAGTGTCTGCTCGCGGAGCTGGACGACATAGAAGCGGGCACGACCCAGGAGGCCGTGCCTTCGGGCCCGCTGCGCATCAACACCAACGTGCCCTTCGGCGAACTGATCCTGTTGCCACTGATGCCCTTGTTTCAAAGACAATTTCCAGACATCACGCTGAATATAGATCTGACGGACGACGTAGTGGATTTGTATGATGCGCGGGTGGATGTCGCCATTCGCGCCGGCCAGTTGAAGGACTCCGACCTTTATGCCCGTAAACTGGGGCACTCGCCCCGCGTGATTGTTGCCGCTCCCGGCTATCTGCAAAAACATGGCACGCCCCGGCGACCGGAAGACCTGACGCGACATCACATGCTCGATTTGAACCTGTCACGTTCGTTTCGCGGATGGCGTATGGAACAAAACGGCCAGCCGCTGCAGGTCGGCATCGACGCACAGATCAAGGTAAACAACGGAATATCGCTCAAACATCTGGCAATGCAAGGCGCAGGGTTGGCGCGCCTGACCCGCTTCGTCGTGGAAAAGGAGCTGCAAAGCGGCGCACTGATCCCGGTGCTGGAGCAGTTCAACAGCAAGGAGCTGGAGTCTTTTTATGCTGTGTTCATGGGTAAACGCAACCTGATGCCGCGCCGGGTCGCCGTTTTTCTTGACTTTCTGACCGAGCACACCGTGCTGCGCTAAGCCCGGCAATAGCGCGGGCCATATGGTTATCGTCTGCACGCTCTGCATATTCGTGAATTCTGCGCACAAATCATTTGCTGCAAACCGGCTGTTTCCTGCGATCCGAACAGGCAATAATGAGCCTGCTTTCAATCACCTATCGGAATCTATCATGCCTATTGCTGTTTATGCATTAATGGCCGGCGCTTTTGGAATCGGCGTAACCGAATTCGTGATCATGGGCTTGTTGCTGGAAGTCGGCAATGACCTGATGATCCCGGTCCAGACTGCCGGCACGCTCATATCAGGCTACGCGCTTGGCGTCGTGGTGGGCGCGCCCATCTTTACCATTGCCACGGGACGGCTGCCCCACAAAACCACATTGCTGGTGTTGATGGTCATCTTCATTTTGGGTAATGCGGCCTGCGCGCTCGCACCCAATTACTGGTTCCTGCTGTTCGCCCGTGTGCTCACCTCCTTTGCCCATGGCACGTTTTTCGGTGTCGGCTCGGTAGTCGCTACGCGGCTGGTCGCCAGGGACAAACAGGCATCAGCCATCGCGGTCATGTTCACCGGACTGACCGCCGCCAATATTCTGGGGGTCCCGTTTGGCACATTTCTGGGTCAAATGTACGGCTGGCGTGCCACGTTCTGGGCCGTAACGCTGATCGGCATTCTGTCATTCTTTGTCATCCGCCATTATGTTCCGGCCGGCACCCGGGCGCAGGGTTCGGATCACGACTGGCGCACCAGCGTGCGCAGCCTGGCCAGCGGCAGCGTACTTGCGGGTTTAATGACGACCGTATTCGGATTTGCCGGCGTGTTCGCTGTGTTCACCTATATCGCGCCGTTACTCACGCAAATCAGCGGCTTTGACAAAACCGCGCTTTCGCCCATCCTGGTTGTGTTCGGTATCGGGCTGGTCATTGGTAATCTGCTGGGCGGCAGACTCGCGGACAAATATCTCAAAACGACCGTGATCCTGAGTCTGCTGGTCCTGTCTGTGGTGCTGATGCTCATGCCATGGGCCTTCCAGTCACAAACCGGGGCGGTGATCGCGGTGGGACTATTCGGGGTGGCGGCCTTCAGCACCGTTGCACCATTACAAATGTGGGTGCTGGGCAAAATTACCAATGCCGACCAGAGCCTGGTTTCCAGCCTGAACATTGCTGCCTTTAACCTGGGAAATGCGCTGGGCGCCTGGGCCGGCGGCGTGGTCATTGCCCAGGATGGCGGCCTGCCCTGGATTCCTTATGTCGCGGCGCTGATGCCGATCACCAGCCTGCTGATCGCGATCGTCGCCATACGCAGGGAGCGCGCACCTGCCATGCCGGTAGCCTGTGCCAGTTGAACCGTCCCGGCTGATTGGCCCAGGCCGATCAGCGCTGGCAAAGGAGCGTCATGCTGCACGCAGGCAGCGCGCCTTCGCGTCGTTTTAGGTATCGGCCAGCCCTGCGATCATGCGATTCGTTGTTTCGCGCAGCCACCGGTTCAATTGTGAATATTCGTTCTTCTCGCTCCACACCATGACCATATTCGCCTGTCTGAGCACCTCGGGCAGGCGAATTTGCGTCAGATCGTAATATCGCTGGTACTTGCGGGCGATGCGTTTTGGCATAGTGGTCGCATAATCTGTTTCCAGAAGAAAATGCGGAGCCAGCCCGAAGTTTGATACATAGGCGGTAAAAGGCATATCACAGTCGATATCGCTGAGCGCCCGGGTGAAGTTTGTCTGCCTTCCGTACATATGAGAAAACGCCAGCCATTTGACATGAGCAAGATCGGCCAAAGTAAGCTGGTCACGCCGGGCCAGCGGGTGGGCTGACGAGACCACGCATACCCGCTCATCCTCAAACAGCGTTTGATGTCGGAATCGGGCGCCCGGCGTCTGGAACAGTCCGATCGCCAGGTCCATGCTGTCTGAATCCAGATCGTCCGGCACGAAATCGCCATGCACCGGCTGAAAGCGCACGGTGAGCCCGGGCGCGGCCTTCTGCAGGGCAAGCGTCAATGGCGCAGCCAGCAGCAATTCAATATGGGCGGCCGCGCCGATACTGATCACGCCTGTCAGCGACGCCGGACTAAACGGCTGGCCGCTGCCGGCAGCCATTTCCAGCGAGACCAGCGCAGGATGGGATGCATGATGCAAATCGATTGCGCGCTCGGTCGGCACCAGCCGCTTTTTCACCACCACAAACAGCGGGTCATCCAGCAACAGACGCAACCGGGCCAGTTCGCGGCTGATTGCAGGCTGACTTTTGTGAAGCCGGAGCGCCGATTCGGTCACGCTGAGAGTCTGCATCAGCGAGTCGAACGTGAGCAAAAGACTCAAATTGAGGCGACGTAAAGCCGGAAACGGGTTTTTCAAATGTGATGGGTAATTATCCATACCAATTTTGATATGCAAATCATGATAATAAATCATTATATAAATAATACCCGGATTGTTAGAATGAATCCCGACCTTAAGTCTCGGACACAGCCCGATGTATCAGCCTGACAAGGCCATTGCGGCCCGTTTTCGCGCCCCGAGCCCCGCAACAGGGGCGTCTGCTGTTCGATTTCAACGATCACAATGGAACCAGATATGAGACACATTACCGGTAAAAATACCATCACGATTGCAACGGCGATTATTGCCTCGACACTTGCCGTTAACCAGGCCCGGGCTGAATCATTTCCGGCGCGCACGATTACTATTATCGTCCCCTTCCCTGCGGGAGGTACGCCGGATATTCTTGCCCGCATCATGGGCGAGAAAGCGTCGGCACAGCTTAAACAGCCCATCGTCGTGGAAAACAAGGCAGGCGCCGGCGGATCTATCGGTATACAGGCGGCGGCCAGGTCAAAAAACGACGGCTACACGCTTGTGATGTGCGCCTACGGCTGCGCGGTAGCACCGTCTCTGTATAAACCGGCGCCATATAATATCGAAACGCAATTTGCGCCTGTTGTTATGGTCGGGACCGTTCCCAGCGTACTGGTAACCAATCCGAAAAACATACCGGCAAAAACCGTACAGGATTTCGTAAGCTATGCCAAGGCGCACCCCGGCAAAGTTAATGCGGCCTCATCCGGCGTTGGCGGCTCCGCCCATATCGGTATTGAGATGCTCAAGCGCGAAGCCGGTATCGACATCGCTCATATCCCTTATAAGGGGGCCGGCCAGGTAGCCGGCGACCTGTTGGGCGGCCAGGTCGACATGTATTTCGATAACCTGCCCGCATCGCTGGCCAGCATCAAGGCAGGTCGCCTGAACGCACTTGCAGTGGCCAGCAAGGAACGCTCTGCCGCCATTCCCGACGTACCGACGTTCGCCCAGGCGGGGTATCCCAATATGATGATTACGCCCTGGTTTGGTTTACTGGCGCCAGCCGGTACGCCCCAGGAAAATATCAGCAAGCTGAATGCCGCATTCAACGCCGCATTCAAAGACCCCGGCATCCAGAAGAAGTTCACCGACCTGGGTGTCGATATCGCCGGCGGAACCTCGCAGGCGCTCGCCGATTTCATCACTTCTGAAACCCGTAAGATTGCCACGCTGATCAAAGAAAACAACATCACGGCCAAGTAAGCCTGCCGCTATGTCAATGCATGGCGCCGGCGGGCATAACCGCGAGACCTACATGAGTGAAAAGACGCCAAAACCCGCAATCAGCCTGCGAGATATGGGCTCGTTCCATATCGGCGGGCGTTCCGTGCTGCTGCGTGATCAACCGCAATACCAACGTGTCATGAGCGCCGGCGGAGAGCCGGTCAGCATCAATCTGAACGGCACGTACACGATTGAACAAATGTATGTGCAGTACTTTCTTGCTGAGCACCCCAACGGCAAAGGCCCGCTGGTATTCTGGCACGGCGGCGGCATGACCGGCGCCGCGTGGGAAACCACGCCGGATGGCCGCGAAGGCTGGGTAAATTATTTTATTCGCCAAGGCTGGGATGTTTATGTGTGCGATGCCGTAGAACGCGGCCGCTCGGGATTCGCGCCCTGGCCCCAGATCTGGCCTGAAAAACCGGTCTGTCAGACGGTTAACGATATCTTCAGCAGATTTCGCATCGGGGACCGGGCTGACAGTTATGATCGAGATCCGACACGACGAACAGCGTACCCGAATACACGCTTCCCGCTGCACGCCTTTGATCAGTTTACAAAACAGATGGTTCCGCGCTGGACCCATACCAACGAAGCGATCCTGTCTGCCTTTGAAGCACTGCTGAATCGCCTGGGCAGCGCCAGCATTGTTTGTCACTCCCAGTCCGGACCGCTTGCGCTGCAACTGGCAGCAAGGCATCCGGAGCGGATCCGGACATTGGTGGCCGTCGAGCCGGCCGGCATACCTGATATCGAACGCGCTGATTACCGGACACCTACGCTGATGGTGCTTGGCGACAACATGGACACCGATAGCAGATGGCAGCTGCTCAGGGAAAAAATCCTGACCTTTTGCAGTGCCGTTCCCGGCACGACGGTGCTATCACTCCCCGAAATCGGCATCCGTGGCAATTCACATGTCATGATGATGGATGACAACAATCAGGACATCGCCCAACTGGTCCATGGCTGGCTGGACAGGCGTAGCGACAAATAAACGGCCATCCGATGACAGGCAGCATTGGCGCTCGGGTATGGTGGTCCGGGCCGGCTGATCGTTTGCGCATATGGTGAGCGGCGCCTGTTGTCTTGCCAATTGCCGCTGCCGGTCGCCAGCGTCTACAGCAAGCGGCGCAACGATTCAAAAAACAAAGTCGATTGCAGTCGTTCCTGCTGTATCTGCCTGGCCGCCAGCGCTGCCTTTTGTTCTTCTACCGGCTTCAAGGGCAGACCCGATGAGTGCGCCAGCACCTCTACGCGCGCTGCGCGCTCCAGGTAATACAGATCGTCATAGGCATAAGCGACGCTTTCCCCACAGACAATCGGGCCATGATTTGTCAAAAACGCAACATCTGCGCCATTCATTGCATGTGCAATACGCTCGCCTTCCGCGTGATCCAGTGCAAGGCCGTTATAGGTGCGATCAACGGCAATACGCTTGTAGAACCGCATCGCATTTTGCGATAGCAGCGGATCCAGCCCACCGTTCTCGGTCAGCGTCAGCGCGGTCGCATAAGGCATATGCGTATGCAGCACGCATTTTTTACGCGCAATCCGATGTACGGCAGCGTGAATAAACAATGCAGTGGGCTCAATTTCATGTTTGCCCCATAATTTATTGCCATCGGCATCGACCATGACAATATCCTCGGCCTGTATCTCGGACCACTGGAAGCCGCGCGGATTCAGCAGGAACCAGTCGGCACAGGCAGGCACCTCGGCGCTAAAATGATTGCAGACGCCCTCCGCAAGGTCATGAAAGGCAGCTGCCCGCAAGGCCAGCGCCAGGTCCTGACGCAAGCGGGTCGTCTCGTCCGAGTGATAAACGGCTTCATATTGATTCTGGATGGTGTCCATTCTGCTCTCCCTGTTGATGTTATTTTGTCTTACCCCGAATACCCCGCCTGCGAATGAAATACAATCGTTTACGCAGCATCACCGACATTAGCCAGGCGAGGACCGTATGCACTAGTCTAGTGCCAATTGGCTCATTTGTGTTAATTTCGATCTGCTCAGCGATTTGCCACATATTCATAGGGTCTCGCCATGAAAATCACACTGCACTATATCTATGATCCCCTTTGCGGCTGGTGTTATGCCGCCGAGCCCCTGCTTGAACGCGTGCTTGCGTCTCCCTTGCGTAAGCAGATTGCATTTGAAATGCACGCAGGCGGCCTGTTCCAGCGCATGACGCTGCCACCCGGCAAGCGGGCCATGATTGGCCAGGCCGACGCGCGTATCGCCAGCATGACCGGCCAGCGCTTTGGCCAGCCTTATCTGGAAGGCTTACTTGCCCGCGACGACACTGTGTATGATTCCCTGCCGCCTATTGCCGCTATCCTTGCGAGCGGCGCAATCTGTGCCGGCACAGAACCCGCCATGTTGCAAGCCATTCAGTATGCACACTACCGCGAAGGCCGCGCCGTCGTACAGGACGATGTACTGGCCGATCTGGCGCAATCGCTGCAGATTGATCGCGCGTTGTTTATCCGGACTTACCGGGAAATGCTCAATGACGGCATCCAGGCGCATCTGGACAACACGCTCAGGCTGATGCATTATGCCGGAGCACAAGGCTTCCCGGCCTTTGTCATTCAAAAGGACGATGTCCTGGAAAAACTGGAACACGAACGATACTATGGCGATGCAGCCGGGTTCGCTTCCCTGGTCGAAGACAAAATCGGCCGTGACCAATGCGAGCGTGCTTCACAATGATTTCCACCTATATGTATCTGGCCGGTGCGATCGTCATGGAAGTCATTGCCACTTCCTTTCTTAAATCGTCCGAAAGCTTCAGTCGGCTGGTGCCTTCAATGATCACCATTGCAGGATACGCCGCTGCGTTTTATCTTTTGTCGCTCAGCTTGCGCACAATGCCCACTGGTATCGCGTACGCAATATGGTCGGGAGCCGGCATTGTGCTCATTTCGCTGATCAGCTGGATCTGGTTTGGGCAATCCCTTGATGGCGCAGCACTGCTGGGTATCGGCCTCATTATTGCAGGTGTCATCGTTATCAATGTCTTTTCCGCCAGCGTATCGCATTAGCCAATTGAAGAAGCTTTACCATGTAAATGCAGTAGCGGACAGGAACGGATGACCGGCTCCCGCATTATTTGCGCGAGCCGGTCAAGCGGCTGTCATTTTCAAGGATTATGCTGGTGCTATTTACCCAAAGACAGGAATCCTGATGACACTTACCCCCGAAGACATTCAATCGCTTTACGAGCGCTATGGCGCCTCATTGTACGACGGCGAAGCGGTCACGCAACTGGCGCATGCCCTGCAAGCGGCCTGTCTTGCCGAGACCGAGCACGCCCCGGATGCACTCATTGTGGCAGCCCTGTTGCATGATCTGGGACACCTCCTGGAGGCGCGTAATCAGGAGCGTGAGAATGCGTTCCCGGGGGTCGATCACCGCCATCAATTGGCCGCCGTGCCCTTCCTGCAGGCAGGGTTTCCGGACTCGGTTATCGAACCGGTCAAAATGCACGTCGATGCCAAGCGTTGTCTGTGCGCGATTGATCCGGACTATTTCGGGCGGCTCTCGCCCGCATCAGTACACAGCCTGGGTTTACAGGGAGGCAAGTTCAGCCAAGCCCAGGTTGAACAATTCCAGCAACGTCCTTACGCCCAGGATGCGCTACGCCTGCGCCGCTGGGACGATCGGGCCAAGGTGCCGCAACGCAAGACACCCGATCTTGCGCATTTCATGCATTACGTGAAAAAGGTTTACCAGCCCGCTCCCGTTGCCCTCAGGAACTGACGCCGACTGCGTCCGCCGTCCTGACCAGGGAAAGCGCGAGCGCTTCTGCCGCCGCCCGCTGCTCTTCGCTTTGCAATAAACCCGCCTCATCAAATGCGTTGGCGGCGAAGGGTATCGCCATGACAGACGGCAGGACCAACATGCCCAATCCTGACAAAACCGTACGCAAATGCAGCAAGCCCAGTCTGGTTCCTGAGGCGCCCGTGGTCGCGCCGCCAATGGCCGCAACCTTGCCCATATAGGGCACTTTCCCCGGCTCGTCGCCGTCGGCGCGCGACACCCAGTCCAGCGTATTTTTCAGCAAAGCCGAGATGGAGGAATTTTCTTCCGGAGAGGCAAAGAACACGCCATGATGCGATTTGAACAGCGCTCGCAGTTGTCTTGCCGAATCGGGCAGGCCAAACTGCGCTTCATCGTCGCCATGATAAATCTCCATCGGATAATCGGCCAGGCTGATCAGTGTTGCAGCACCGCCGGCCTGCTCTACCACCCGCGCCATATGACGGGCCAGACGGGTATTGTAGGACTGTCGTCGCGTACTGCCCGAGAGCAGCAAAATGCGAGGGCTGCCGGTGACCGGCTTGTCGTTCTCGATTGGCATCATTGCATATTCCCTGAACGTCATTATGACATTCAGCATAACAAAACCCGGCTCCCGGCCTGATGAATTGGCTATGCCGCCTGGCCTTGACCCAGACAGAATAGCGCCACCGGCTTATGTGCGGCGGGCAAGATCACCTGCCTGGCCAGCGCCTGGTCATCAACCCCCATGATCAGCACGCCGCCCAGCTTCTCGACCAGCGCTGCCAGATAAAGGTTCTGCGCTACAGCGCCGGCCTCTACGTCTACATAACGAGCGCCGCGCAAGCCATCGGACTGCTGGTCGGCAAAATGGCGCAATGCCAGGTCATAGTCGGCACTAATGACAATCACCACCGACGCTGTCTCAAGCCAGAGGTCATCGGCAAGAGAGACCGATAGCAGGCTGCCGGAAACCGGGACAGGCGCGATCCGGCCAAGAGATTTGCGCTCCGGGTCAAACAGATAGCTACCTGCCTCTATGCCCTGCACCCGCCGCGCCAGAACCGTCAGACCCAGCGGATACAAAGCATGGGCCGAAGGCGCGCCGCGCTTGCCGTCACTGCTGTTGACCCCTTGTGCGCAAGTAAGGATGCGTATGAGCGCCGGTTCAGCAATCGACGCGTCGGTAAACTGCCGAACAGAGCGGCGACGCGAAATCAATGAATACAATAGGTCGCGTTCCTGTTCTGTGGTCATCACCGTCATGCCAAAACCCCTGTCAAATACAAAAGATTGATTCAGTGTAGCAACAAAGCGTTCCGGACCAGAAGCGCTGACACGTCTGCGACGTGTATCGGCATGTAAATCACCATGACCGGTCGTGGCCGCGCTCAGGAGTTGAGTCGGAACCCGGCATGGCCGCCTGGATGGGGCAACACCACAACCAAGGTGGCCCGGTATGCGGCCGTTGTCAGCGACATCGGGCTTGCCACCGCCCAGGTCAACACGGGCGCCGCTCGCACAGGAAGAACACCGGCGCGATTTCAGTCTGCTTTAAGCTTGATTCATTATAATAGTTAGGTAGCTAACTAATATAATGACGCGCCCCGTATTGTCGCCCCCTATTTACCATGACCACCAAATCCAACCAACCCTCAGACGCCACACGCATGGCCATGAGCCAGGGCATGCTGCACATGGCGCGCGCTTATCGCAGCGCAGCCGATCAATTGCTCGCCGAGCTTGGCATGTCCCAGGCCACGGCGTGGCCGATTGTGGTCATCCGACGACTGGGAGAAGGCGTAAGGCAAAAGGCTATCGCCGAAGAACTTGGCATTGAGGCCCCTTCGCTGGTTCGCCTGCTCGATCAGCTGGAAGCCAGCGGCCTGGCCGTACGCAAGCTGGATCCGGCAGACGGACGCAGCAAAACGCTATATCTGACCAATGCGGGCCGGGCCATTGCAAATGAAATAGACGAGCGTCTGCTCGGCTTCCGGCGCATGATCTTCAATGGTGTGTCAAAAGAGGACGCCGACGCCTTTTTGCGTGTGCTCGATACGATCAGAAACAGCACCAGCGCAACTGGCCGCGCTTGTGGAAAACAGTCAGGCCATCGCAAATGAAACTGTTTACCCGCGACGAGACGCTGTTTTCATTCAAATGTTATATAAGCGCCATGTTGGCGCTTTATATTTCATATAGCATCGGCCTGCGCAATCCTTTCTGGGCAATGATGACTGCCTACGTCGTGACGACCCAGCCATGGGCCGGCAGCATCCGCTCCAAAGCCCTGTACAGGCTGGCCGGCACGATTCTGGGATCAGCCGCTGCGGTTGCCATTATTCCAAACTTGAATCAAAGCCCGCTGCTTACTACCCTGGCCATGGCATTGTGGGTAGGCGGCTGTCTGTATATCTCGCTATTGGATCGCACACCTCGCTCCTATGTGTTCATGCTGGCTGGCTATACCGCCGCGCTGATTGGATTTCCCGCTGTCGACGACCCAATCGGTATCTTTGATAAAGGCATTTCCCG
>DATGQC010000580.1:0-6668 GCA_035304425.1 Advenella sp. | reverse complement strand
TGAAGTATCAGCATAGCAATCATGCTGTGTTTTTAACGCGATGGGCGCAGCGCCCATCGCGCAACAGGTGTATTTCAGTATTTTTTTATTATCCAGGAGAATGAGCGATGAGCACTTCATCTACTAAATCAACTACGGCATACAATCGTCTGGACAAGGACCAGGCTGCAGTTCTGCTGGTCGATCACCAGACCGGTCTGCTTTCTCTGGTACGGGATATTGAACCGGACAAATTCAAAAACAACGTGCTGGCTCTGGCAGATCTGGCCAGCTATTTCAAGCTGCCGACCATTCTCACAACCAGTTTCGAGGACGGTCCCAATGGTCCCCTGGTGCCCGAGTTAAAGCAAGCCTTTCCCGATGCGCCTTATATCGCGCGCCCGGGTCAGATCAATGCCTGGGACAATGAGGATTTCGTCAAGGCGATTGAAGCGACCGGCAAAAGGCAATTGATTATTGCAGGTGTGGTAACCGAAGTGTGCGTAGCGTTCCCCGCTCTGTCGGCGCTTGAGGCCGGGTATGACGTATTTGTGGTAACCGACGCTTCGGGCACCTTCAACGAAATTACGCGTCATTCTGCATGGGACCGGATGTCTTCGGCGGGCGCTCAGCTTATGACCTGGTTCGGCCTGGCGTGCGAGCTGCATCGCGACTGGCGCAACGATATCGAAGGCCTGGGAACCCTGTTCTCCAACCACATTCCCGATTATCGGAATCTGATGAACAGCTACGCCAGGCTGACATCCGGAAAATAAGGCCGCACCGGGTCAATGCTGGCTCTTGCATGTTGCATTGGCCAGCATTGACCATTCCAATTGATCGAAGCATCAGTGCTGCCGGGCAATGCAATGGCGATGGACTATTCCAGATCTGAATCCGAGTTCGGGAAAGTGTGAATGGAGCACCCGCGGGTGCTCCTCAGTATTTTTTATCGGTTGTTTTTTTGTCTGCCATAGCGGCGCCATACCAGGATGTAAATAATAACATTCAGAATAAGCAGGCCGGCTGCCAGCAGCACCTGCACCTCGCGGGTCAGTCCGGGCGGGTAAATGGCCAATAACAGATAATGCTCCAGAAAACCGCCGCTATAAGCTTGTTGCCCGGCCATGTCCCGCAAGGTATTTTCCAGAGGAGTCAATGGACAGATGGCGCCCGCCCCCACAATGCCTGCGCCCCAGAGAAGCGCCGGCACGTGCAGCCAGATGAGGGGGAAACGCAGCAAAACCAGCAGTCCGCCGAATATGACAAACAGAATGAAGGCAAAATGCGCAACCAGAACCAGATCTGCAAGCACACGATAAATCATGGTTTTCCTTTGGACTGCATTTTTGGCTGTATCGGCAGGAAGCCGCGTGATCATTGTCGGGACCATGCAAACGATGCCCGCCATGCAAACCGCGTGCATCTGTTAACAGAGCGCGTCCTGCAACGCCGCGCGCGTGCATGAGGCATGAGCGCGATGAGAACAATACGAAAATGGCAAGCCTTGCGTATATTCTAGGGCAGCAGCAGGTTTATAACAAATGTATAAATACTAGGGTTCGGGCTGACCTGCGCGATCCAGTGCCGTGCCCAGCCAGTCTGCCAACCGCGTTGAACGGTGATCTGCGCGAGCTCTTGGCACCCAAAGACTCAGGCGCGCGCGCGTTTGTACAAAGCCCCAGGGCGCCACGAGCCGACCGGTGGCCAGGTCATCGGCGACAACCTGTTTGGGGGCGATAGCAACGCCCAGGCCTGCCGTGGCCGCTTCCAGAAGATAATAAAGATGTTCGAACGCGGTGCCCAATTGCAGGTTGTCGGCCGGCAATTGGTTTGCCTGCGCCCATTGCGTCCAGGCCTGCGGTCGGGACGCCGGATACATAAGCGGTTCATGCAATAGCGCGCTGACAGGTGCGTCGACCAGAGAGGCGTAGCTGACGCACCTGGGACTGATGACGGCACCGATATATTCCGCGCCCAGGTCATATACCAGCATATCGTCAGGCCAGGGGGGAGTTGCAAAACAAAGGGTTGCGTCCACATTGGGATTGCGCGGATCCAGTTCTCCTTCGCCCGCGGTCAATTGCAATCGTAATTGAGGCAGATCCTGGTTGAGCCGGTCCAGCCTGGGGATGAACCAGCGCGCCAACAGGCTGCCCGGACAGGCAAGAACAAACGGCAGGTTGCCGCTGCGATGGCGGATCTCGGCGCAGGCGCTGCGCACCCGATCGAAAGCCGCGGCGCTGGCGTCACGAAGCAATAGGCCGGAATCTGTGAGTTTTATGCCACGTCCGTCTTTTTCGATGAGCGCGATGCCCAGCGACGATTCCAGAACCCGGATCTGCCGGCTGATTGCTCCATGCGTCACGTGCAGTTCTTTTCCTGCTTTGCTTACGCTGAGTAAGCGCGCTGCCGCTTCGAATGCCAGCAGGGCATTAAGAGGGGGAATGTCTCTGGCCATAATTTGTGAGTTTATTTGACATATTGGGGCTATTTTATCGCTTTTTTTATGTTGGCCGCTGGCTTATCCTGTATTCATGAAAACAGGCTTTCCGGTCGATACGGACCGAGAGCGCATGACAGGAGAATGGACACCCATGGTTTCATTGAACACAGAGACAGACGCAACGGGCATGTTCGGCGACTTTGGTGGGCAATACGTTGCCGAAACACTGATGCCGCTGATCCACGAACTGGCGGCCGAATATGAAAAAGCCAAAACCGATGAAAATTTTCAAAAGGAATTGGCCTATTTTCAGCGAGATTACGTGGGAAGGCCCAGTCCGCTTTATTATGCAGAACGGCTGACCGAACACCTGGGCGGTGCAAAAATTTACCTCAAACGTGAAGAGCTCAATCATACCGGCGCCCACAAAATCAACAACTGTATCGGCCAGATTCTGCTGGCGCGGCGAATGGGCAAGAAACGAATTATTGCCGAAACGGGGGCCGGGATGCACGGGGTCGCCACTGCTACGGTTGCCGCACGCTTTGGTTTGCAATGTGTCATTTACATGGGCAGTACCGATATTGATCGCCAGCAGGCCAATGTATTTCGTATGAAATTGCTGGGGGCGCAGGTGTTGCCGGTCACGGCAGGCACCGGCACGTTAAAGGATGCAATGAACGAGGCCTTGCGTGATTGGGTTACCAATGTCGACACGACCTATTATCTGATCGGCACCGTGGCAGGCCCGCATCCCTATCCCACCATGGTCCGCGATTTCCAGGCTGTCATCGGCAGGGAGACCCGCGCGCAGATGCTGGCCCAGGAAGGTCGTTTGCCCGACTCGCTGGTTGCCTGCGTTGGCGGCGGTTCCAATGCCATCGGCTTGTTTCACGAGTTCCTGAACGACACGAATGTGAAGATTATTGGCGTGGAGGCGGCCGGCCATGGTATTGAAAGCGGCAAGCATGCGGCCAGTCTGAATGGTGGCGTACCGGGCGTATTGCATGGTAACCGTACGTTTTTGCTACAGGATGACGACGGACAGATTATTGATGCTCATTCGATATCTGCAGGCCTGGATTACCCGGGCATTGGCCCCGAGCATGCCTGGCTGCACAGCATCGGACGGGTGCAATATACCGCCATCACAGACGATGAGGCGCTTGATGCCCTGCATCAGTGCTGCCGCCTGGAAGGCATTATTCCTGCGCTGGAAAGCGCCCATGCGCTGGCCGAAGCCTTCAAGCAGGCGCCTTCGCTGCCCCGGGACCACCTGATGGTCGTGAATCTGTCCGGACGCGGAGACAAGGATATGCAAACTGTGATGCAACATAGTCAAGAGAAGGAGCAACAAGCATGAGTCGCCTGCAACAGCGTTTTGCCCAGCTTAAGAACGAAAATCGCGCGGCCCTGGTCACATTCCTGACCGCCGGTGATCCTGATTATGATACGGCTGCCGCGATCCTTAACGGCTTGCCGCAAGCGGGTGCCGATATTATTGAACTTGGCATGCCGTTTACCGATCCGATGGCCGACGGCCCTGCGATTCAGCTCTCCAGTCTCCGCGCTCTGGCCCAGGGTCAGAATGTTGCCGCCACCCTGAAAATGATCGGCGAATTTCGACAGCACGACAATGAAACACCGATTGTGCTGATGGGGTATTTCAATCCAATTCATCGCTATGGGGTGGACCGGTTCATTGCCGACGCAGGCAAAGCCGGGGTGGATGGACTGATCGTGGTAGATCTGCCGGCTGAACATGATCGTGATCTTTGTCTTCCAGCGCAGGCCGCCGGCATTGACTTCGTACGCCTGACCACACCCACCAGTGATGATGCGCGGTTACAGCAGATTCTGCGCAATGCCGGTGGTTTTGTCTATTACGTTTCTGTGGCGGGCACCACCGGCGCCGGCTCAGCGACCATAGAGCATGTTCAGCAGGCGGTCACACGGATTCGCAAACATACCCCTCTGCCGGTAAGTGTGGGTTTCGGGATCCGTACGCCGGAACAGGCGGCCAATATTGCTCGCGTTGCCGATGGCGTTGTTGTCGGCTCGGCCCTGGTGCAGAAGATTGCAGAGGCAAACAATGGGGAGCAGGCCCGAACGGATGTGCTGGAGCTGTGCAGCCAACTCGCACAGGCAGTACGCACGGCGCGTGCCTGAGCGGAGCCCATTGCGTATGTAATACTGAAGTACGACGGTCAGGCTGCGACGAGGTTCGCGGCCTGACCCTCGGTTCGATAATCAGGTCGCCAACGTTGTTCAGCGATTCACATCCACGACAATCCGCCCGCGCACTTTTCCTTCAAGTATCTGGCCCGCCAGGGGAATCACATCGTCTAAACCGACCGTCCGGGAGCCGATCAGCGCCAGTTTGGCCGGATCCAGTTCTTTGCTCAATCTGTCCCAAGCCTGCTGCCGCTCCGGCACGGGGCAATACACGCTGTCGATCCCGACCAGTGTAATGCCGCGCAGAATGAATGGCGCAACAGACGCAGGAAAATCCAGACCCTGCGCCAGACCACACGCGGCGATCGTGCCGCGATATTTGACGCCGGCACACACATTGGCCAGCGTGTGGCTGCCGACGCTATCGATGGCGCCTGCCCAGCGTTCTTTGCCCAGTGGTTTGCCGGGCTCGCTCAGGGTATTGCGGTCAATAATGTCGGCGGCGCCCAATTTTTTCAGATAGTCTTCTTCTTGCTGCCTCCCTGTGGATGCGATGACACGGAATCCCAGAGAGGATAGCAGCGCGACGGCAACGCTGCCGACGCCGCCGGCCGCACCCGTTACAAGGATGTCGCCTGATTCGGGCGTCAGGCCGTTGCGTTGCAGCGCCATGACGCAAAGCATGGCAGTGTAGCCCGCAGTGCCGATGGACATAGCCTGTTCTGGCGCCATTCCCGACGGCAGGCGGATCAGCCATTTGCCATTGACACTCGCTTGCTGAGCCAGACCGCCCCAATGGGTCTCGCCTGCACCCCAGCCATTAAGGATAACGGCATCTCCCGCCTTAAAATCCGGATGCTGGCTTTGCCTGACGGTACCGCAAAAGTCGATGCCCGGCACCATGGGGAATTGCCGGACCACCGGCGACTTCCCTGTAATGGCCAGGCCGTCTTTGTAATTGATGGTTGAATATTGCACATCAACACGCACGTCTGCCTGGGGCAATTGCGCTTCATCTACAGATGTTGCTGCAGCACGATATCCGGCTTCGTCTTTTTCAATCAGTATGGCGTTAAACATTCGGTGTTTCCTCCAATTGGGTGAGTGACTGGCTGCCCAGCAAGCGGGTTTGCCGAGCGGATGGCTTCAGGCAATCTTGTGCGGTGCCGGGCACGGCACGCGTCGCCATGGCTGGCGGCCGATCGCCTATATGCAAAGTGTGGTTAATGTATGTCTCATACAGCACATTCCCATTCAGTTAAGGTAAAAAGCACGGGCTACGCCTCGGCCTTGGCTGCTTTTGCCGTGTAGCCCAGTTGTTGTGAAATGGCGCTGGCGCATTGGATGACTTCGGGAACCAGCTGGCGTATCCGTGCGGGCGTCAGGCGATCCAGGGGGGCGGAAATGCCAACGGCCCCCATGATTTGCCCAAGCCCGTTAAAAATGGGGACCGCGAGCCCCCCGACGCCATCGCGCCATTCGCCGCGATTAACGGCATAGCCTTGCTTGGCTGTCCGGGCCAGCGCGCGCCGCAGTGTGTCCAGATCAGCCAGGGTTGCGGCTGTATGCTTTTGCAATCGCCCGGCATGGCTTTCCAGAAAGCTGTCTGTCTGATAAGCCAGAATGGCTTTGCCTGTGGCGACGGCATAAGCGGGCGCCCGTCCACCAATCATGGAGTACGCGCGAATAGGTTGCGGACTGTCTATCTTGTCTACGTACACCACATCGAACCCGTCCAGCACAGACAGGTGAATGGTTTCTCCGGTGCTCTCTGCCAGAACGTGCATGGCGCCCGAGGCGATGCGTCGCAGATCCAGCTGGGCAAGCTGGTTTGCCGCCAGTTCAAAGAGCCGGATGCCGCCTATGTAGTTGTCCTGATCATCGCGCGCCACGAATCCTGCATGAATAAGTGTTTGCAAAGTGCGGTGGGTATTGCTGCGTGTCAGGCCGACTTTCTCGGCCAGTTCCTCGATGGTCCGGATTCTCTCGGTAGAGCCGGTAACGACTTCCAGGACCTTCAGGCCTTTGATAAGTGTTTTATCCATGACGTTATATATCCTTCCCTGTA
>DATGQC010000579.1:0-2738 GCA_035304425.1 Advenella sp. | reverse complement strand
ATATAATCGTCCAGAAAACGCGTGCCTTCCAGCAGCAAGACCACGGTCAGGCTGCTCAGCAGCACACCGCGATGGCTGCCACGCCCAGCCAGAATGACCAGCATAAACGCGGAAGCCGTCATGGCAACGCTAAACTGCGACGGATCAATATACCGGTAATAAAAAGCGTGCAGGCAACCGGCAACGCCCAGCGCCGCGCCGCCCAGGGCGAAAAACCGCAATCGTGCGCCCAGAACGTTTTTGCCAACGCTCTGCGCCACCAGCGGATCATCGCGCAGGGCGCGGGCCGTGCGCCCCAGCGGCGAGCGGGCAATAATTTCAAAAGCAATAAAAACCACCAGCAACATCACGGCCGCCAGCACCAGCAAACCGGTATCGCTGGCGACAGGCCGGGGAATATTCGGAATGCCAATGCTGCCGCGTGTCAGCCATTCCTCATTGTTGATCAGCAACTTGACGCTTTCTGCGAAGGCCAGCGTCACGATGGCAAAATAATCATCGGCCAGACGGACAGAAATCAGGCACACCAGGGCGCTTATGGCGACCGTGAGGATAACGGTGACCGGCATGGCCAGCCAGGGCGACCATCCCAGTTGGGTCGTGAGCAGCGCGCAGGCATACGCGCCAATCATATAGAAACCGAAAAGCCCGAAGTTGACCAGACCGGCCATACCCCACTGAATATTCAGGGCAAGACCGGTAATGCCGGCCATCATCGCCAGGGCGACCAGAGAGAGAAGATATGCGGTCATGACATGTTCTCCTATCGGGTCAGCCAGCGCTTGCCAAACAACCCTGCCGGGCGCATTGCCAGTAATAGACTCATTACAACAAAAGCCACCAGGGAACGATAGTGCGAAGGCAGAATCAGCGTGGCCGCTTCAGACAACACGCCCATCACCAGCGCGCCCGGAATGGCGGCCAGCGGATGCGTCAGCCCCCCCAGGATCGCCGCAGCAAACGCGGGCAAGGCGTAAGTCCAGCCCATTTGCGGATCCACTGTGGCATCCAGCCCGATCAGCATGCCCGACAGGGCTGCCAGCCCACCCGCCAGAGCCCAGGTAATGGAAATAACGTACTGCTGCGACACACCGCGGGACGCTGCCAGCGCCGCATCATCGGCCACGGCGCGCATCGCCCGGCCCAGCCGGGACCAGCGGAACAGCATCCAGACAGACACCAATACCAGCAAGCAGATAACCAGCACCTGTACCTGTTCGACATTGATACGCAACCCGGCCCACCGCCACGGACGCGACAAGGCCACGTCATAACCGACCGAAGTGTTGCCGGCAACGAAACGGATGATGTTTTCCAGAATAAATGAGACCCCCATGGAAGCCACCATGAGGGTGACCGCCGAACGGTTCCTTAATGGCCGGAACGCCAGCAGGTCCACCACGACGGCCAGGCCTGCGGACAGCGCCACGGCAAGAATGCCCGACAGCCAAAGCGGCAAGCCCAGCATCACATTGCATGCATATACCAGATAAGCGCCGCTGGTGATCATGGCGCCAATGGCGAAATTGGCAAACCGCAGGACACTGAAGGTCAACGCGACCGCCAGGGCGGGCAAAGCGACCAGCATGCCGGTGATCAGTCCATTAAATAGAATTTGCATGGTCACTCAATCAAGAAACGTCGATGGAAGGCGCGTCATGCGAACCGGACACACCCAGGAAAAGCGCCGCCAGCGATGTATCGTGCGCCAGCTCGCTTGCGGGCGCTCGGTGGCGGACCCGCCCCATGACCAGAACCAGCCCCTGCTCTGCCACCGATAAGCCCAGCTGTACGTTTTGCTCGATCATCAGCAGCGTCAGGCCGGTCTGGCGAATACGGTCGATAATCTCAAACAACAGCCGCGCATTACGTGGCGACAACCCTGCAGAAGGCTCATCCAGCACCAGAACGCTCGGTTCAAGCATCATGGCGCTGGCCACGGCCACCATCTGGCGCTGCCCGCCGCTAAGAAACCCAGCCGCGGTATGCAAATGCGGTTTGATCTCGGGGAACAATTGCAAAACCTCGTCCAGTTTTGCAGACAATCCGCCCGTTGCGCCATGATGATGAAAATCCCAGCCAAGACGCAGATTTTCCATGACGTTCATATTCCGGAATACGTTCCGTTCCTGGGGCACGAAGACCAGGCCAGCACGCGTACGCGCCTGCGCGCTCATGCGCGTCAGGTCTGTGTCGCCCATTGTTATCGTGCCCGCCTGCGCCGGAATCTGGCCGGCGATGGCCTTGAGCAATGTCGATTTGCCGGATCCATTGGGACCGACGATTGTCAGTGCACTCCCCTGGGCGACGGACAAATCCACGCCGTGCAGAACCGGCTTGCCGCCATACCCCGCCTGCAAACCCGACACGGTTAACGCGGCGGTCATAGCGTCACTCCAAGGTAGGCATCCTGTACCCGGCTGTCGGCAACGACTTCGGCAAAGGCGCCCTGTGTGAGCACAGCGCCGTCAGCCAGCACATACACGGTATCGCACAAGGCGGCAATCAGATCCATATTATGTTCAACAACAGCAAACGTTTTGCCCTCATCACGCAGTTCGCTGATGAATCCGGCCAACTCGTCCATCAAAGCCGGGTTGACGCCCGCCGCGGGTTCATCCAGCAGGATAATGGGCGCGTTCAGCATCAGCGCGCGGCACAGTTCAAGCAGCTTTTTCTGGCCTCCCGACAGGCCCCCTGCCAGGCTATCGGCCAGCCGGGTCAGCCGCGTGCGCTCC
>DATGQC010000578.1:0-5624 GCA_035304425.1 Advenella sp. | reverse complement strand
AGAACCGGTTCGAGGAACTTTACGCCAAGTACGAGCAAGATCCGACCATTCGCAAGCGTTCGGTCAAGGCGACAGAGCTGTTTTCGCTGATGAGGCAGGAGCGCGCCGGCACGGGCCGTATATATATCCAGAACGTGGATCACTGCAATACCCACAGCCCGTTCGACCCGGCCGTGGCTCCTGTGCGGCAGAGTAATCTGTGCCTGGAAATCGCGCTGCCGACCAAACCGCTGGAAGATATCAATGACGAAAACGGCGAAATTGCATTATGCACGCTGTCGGCCTTCAATCTGGGCGCCATTGATTCGCTGGATGAGCTCGAAGGCCTGGCTGATCTGGCCGTGCGTGCGCTGGATGCCTTGCTTGATTATCAGGACTATCCGATCAAGGCCGCTTATATTGGTTCCATGAAGCGGCGCACACTGGGTATCGGCGTCATCAACTACGCCTATTATCTGGCCAAGAATGATGCCAAATATTCCGATGGCAGCGGCAATGCCCTGACGCACCGCACATTCGAAGCGATCCAGTATTATCTGCTCAAGGCGTCGGTCGGGCTGGCCAAAGAGTTCGGCCCGTGCACGGCGTTTAACGAAACGACCTATTCCAAGGGTATTTTGCCCATCGATACCTACAAGAAGGATCTTGACGGCATTTGCAATGAGCCGTTGCATCTTGATTGGGAGTCGTTGCGCAAGGATATTACCACCCATGGACTGCGCAATTCGACCCTGACGGCGCTGATGCCTTCGGAGACATCCTCGCAAATATCCAACGCGACTAACGGTATTGAACCGCCGCGTGGCCTGGTTACCGTCAAGGCATCCAAAGACGGGATTTTGAAACAGGTGGTGCCAGAATACGAACGTCTTAAGGACAAGTACGAATTGTTGTGGAGCATGCCCAACAATGATGGCTATCTGCAGATCGTGGGCATTATGCAGAAATTTGTGGACCAGTCTATTTCGGCCAACACCAACTACGACCCGGCCCGTTTCGAGGGTGGTCGTGTACCCATGAACCAGATGATCAAGGATCTGCTCACAGCGTATAAGTTTGGTGTCAAAACACTGTATTACCAGAACACCCGTGATGGCGCAGAAGACAAACAGGAAGATCAGGCACAGGATGACTGCGAAAGCGGCGCGTGCAAGATCTGATCAGGCAGTAATCGAGTAAGAGAAAATAATGACATACAGTACCTTTTGTCAGATTCCGAACGACCAGATGAAAGAACCCATGTTCTTTGGTCAGCCGGTCAATGTGGCGCGTTATGATCAGCAGAAATACGAAATCTTTGAAAAGCTGATTGAAAAGCAGTTGTCCTTTTTCTGGCGTCCCGAAGAGGTGGACGTGTCTCAGGACAGGATCGACTATCAGACGCTGCCCGAACATGAAAAGCATATTTTCATCAGCAATCTGAAGTATCAGACATTGCTGGACTCTATCCAGGGCCGCAGCCCGAATGTGGCGCTGCTGCCGCTGGTGTCCATCCCCGAGCTGGAAACCTGGATCGAGACGTGGTCGTTTTCCGAGACGATCCATTCGCGCTCGTACACGCATATCATCCGGAATATCGTGAACAATCCGTCGGTGGTGTTTGATGATATCGTTGCCAATGAATATATTCTGAAACGCGCGCGCGATATTGCTTTTTACTACGATGACCTGATCTCGTATACGCAGTTGTATAACCAGTTTGGCGAGGGCACGCACGCGCTTGCCGGCAAGGAAGTGGTTGTCTCTTTGCGTGAACTCAAGAAAAAGCTGTATCTGTGCCTGATGGTGGTCAATGTGCTTGAGGCCATTCGCTTTTATGTCAGTTTTGCCTGCTCTTTTGCCTTTGCAGAACGAGAGCTGATGGAAGGCAATGCCAAAATTATCAAATTGATCGCCCGCGACGAGGCCCTGCATCTGACCGGCACGCAGCATATGCTCAATATCTTGCGTAGCGGCGAAGACGATCCTGAAATGGCCGAGATTGCCAATGAAACCCGTGAACAGTGCTTTGATCTGTTCAAGCAGGCAGCCCTGCAGGAAAAAGAATGGGCCGAATACCTGTTCAAAGGGGGCTCCATGATCGGGCTGAACAAGGATATCCTGTGCCAGTACGTTGAATATATTACCAACTTGCGTATGCAAGCCGTTGGCCTGCAGCCGGCATTTCCGGGCGTACGACAGAATCCGATTCCATGGATCAACGCCTGGCTGTCGTCAGATAACGTCCAGGTCGCGCCGCAGGAAGTGGAAATCAGCTCTTACCTGATCGGACAAATTGATTCACAAATGAATACCGACGATCTGCAGCATTTCGAACTATGACATCAGTCGTCACGACCGATAGCAGATTCGAATTGCTGGAGGGAGAAACGCTACTTGAAGGCCTGGAGCGCACCAATCACGACGTGGAGTTCCAGTGCCGCGCAGGCTATTGCGGTTCATGCAGGACGCATATACTGGCTGGCAGGGTGAAATACCTGACCGATCCGCTGGCCTATATTGCGAAAGACGAAATATTGCCTTGTTGTTGTGTGCCAGAGGGGCCATTGCAGATTGAGGCCAGACTGCTGCGTATGCCCGAACAACCTTCGCTGGGTGAAGAATTCAATATTCAGACGTCGCTGGATTTCGGGGCTGACGAGCAGAAGTAGATGCGCCCTTATGCCGTTTGTTCTTGTCATTCGGCCGCAGGGCGTATTTCAGCGCGAATACCGTGGCAACGGACCACAGCAACAGCCAGATAATGTGCATGGTCATCACGAAAACATCACGCCCGGCCAGAGGCGTTGCCTGCGACATGAAGTCATTCAGGACCGATAGCGACAATCCGATCATCATCCCGGCAAAAAGCAGAACAGTTAATACAAAAGACCATTTCGGATCTGGTTTCATCGATTTCCCCTGTTGTCTGGCGTTGCCTGCCGGCACGGGCCATTTTGAGCGGGCGGGGTCACCCACCGGCAGTATTAGCTGCTAGTCTAGGCGATCGTGGTTCTGCTGTGAAATACCGAATGCTTATGTCTATATTGCTGCCGTTCAGATAGCAATTTGATATTTATTCTCCGAACTGCGCGCGGTATTTGCGAAACCCTCATATACAATACCCATTCCAGAGGCCCTCTGGCATGACCTGCAGGCATGCGTAAACACAAGGAGTGGTATAGATATGAAATGTTACTGTATTACCGGTTTCAAATCCCCCTTGCAAATGCTGGAAAAAGACGACTTTATCCCGCAAGGAACCCAGGTTGTACTGGACGTCAAGGCGGCCGGCGTCTGCCACAGCGACCTGCATCTGTGGGAGGGCGGTTATGATCTGGGCCAGGGAAAGCGCCTGGAACTGAAGGATCGCGGCGTCAGCCTGCCGCTGACGCCGGGTCACGAGACCGTAGGAACAGTGCGGGCAGTGGGGCCGGATGCAGACCAACTGGATACCCGGAAAAATTACCTGATCTATCCCTGGATTGGCTGCGGCAGCTGCATTGTCTGCCAGCGTGGCGACGAGAACCTGTGCGCGGCGCCGGCCTGTCTGGGCATTCATCGTGATGGCGGTTATGCTACCCAGATCGTTGTTCCCCATCCCAGATATCTGGTAGATATCGGCGATATGGATCCGGTGCAGGCAGCGCCTTACGCCTGCTCCGGTCTGACTACTTATTCGGCGCTGCGCAAGTTTGATCGGGCGGTGCTGCAAAATGAGCCGGTGATTATCTTTGGCGCCGGCGGTCTGGGCCTGATGTGCCTGCAATGGCTGCACGCCATGGGCGGAAAGGGGGCAATCGTGGTCGACCTGGACCCTGCCAAGCGCGAAGCGGCGTTACAGGCAGGCGCATTGGCTGCTATCGATGGTAATAGTGCCACGCTGGTCCAGGATATTCAGGCTGCGGCGGGTACCCGTGCTATCTGGTCCGTCATTGATTATGTCGGCGCCCCGTCTACGGCAACCCAGGCGTTCAATCTGCTGGCCAAGGGTGGCAAGCTGGTTATTATCGGCTTGTTCGGCGGGCAAAGCGAATGGCCGCTGGCCTTGTTTCCCTTGAAGGCCGCCACGGTACAGGGATCCTACGTTGGTAATCTGGCAGAGCTGCAGGAACTGATGGCGCTGGTCAGACAAGGAGGGATTCGTCCCATTCCTGTCAGCCGGCATCCGCTGGCGTCGGCAGACCAGACCCTGATGGCGCTGCATGCAGGCAAAGTGATCGGAAGGGCGGTCCTGACGCCGTAAAAGGAAAATGATAATGACGGATCCCAATAGCCAATTGCAGGCTTCAACAGTTAATAAAGACGTACCTGTAGACCCCGACCAGGTCAAATCAATGTCGGGCGATGTATCGGGACGCGTTTTTGTCTTCTTTACCAATGCCAGCTCCGGCAATCAGGACACGGAACTGTTTCTGGAAAAGATTGCTGGTGCGATGCAGGAGCGCGAGCATCACATCGTCTGTGTCTACCCGCAAGACAGTCACGAGCAAAAGCAAAAAGAAGCGGTCAGCCTGGTAAAAAAGCATAATGCGATCCTGGTGGTGGCCGGCGGCGATGGTACGATCAGCGCCATGGCCAATCATGCCATTGCCGAACAGTTTCCGATGGCGGTCATTCCCTTTGGCACATTCAATATGTTTGCGCGCGATCATGGCCTGTCGCTGGACACGGACACGGCATTGCGCGATTTGCTCACTGGTCGGATCCAGACGGTGCAAACCGGCGAAATCGGCGGGGTGCATTTTATTGTGAATGCAACGCTGGGTCTGTACTCGCAGTTGCTGGCGGACCGCGAGCAATGGAAAAATCAGTTCGGTCGGCGTCGCGGCATCGCTATTTTCGCGGCATTTTCCACCATTATGAAGTACGGTCGTTCCTATATTTTGCAATTTAACAAGGGAGAAGGCCGGCAAGTGGTGAAAACGGTGAGTTTTATGGCCTGCAATAATAATCTTCAGGCCCAGCAGGCCGGCGTGCAGTATGACGAGAAAATGGGCGATGGCTATCTTTACGGTATTGTGCTCAAGCCGTCAAGCCGCAAGCGTATGCTGCTGCTGGCCTTGAAACTGATTTTCAGGCGGCTGGACCAGGACCGGCAGATCATCAGTTTTCCATTCGAATCGCTCGATATCGACAAGAAAAAAGGAGGGCGCCGCATCGAGGTTGCCATGGACGGCGAGGTTCATTCGTTGCAGGCGCCATTCACCGTCAAGGCCAATAAAGACCTGCTCAAGATCCTGATGCCTGCATCGGTGGCGCAGCAGCCACCACAGGAATAATATTGCGATGTATCGAATCATCCAGCTTTCAGATGTTCACTTTGGCACGGTCAATGCACAGGTCCTGAACGCACTGGTCCACGCTGTGCGGCAATTGTCTCCGGCCCTGTGCGTGGTGTCCGGCGATATCACCCAGCGCGCAACGCGCCGCGAGTTTCTTGCAGCCAATGCGTATCTGAAGACCCTGCCATCGCCAGTGCTTTGCATCCCGGGTAACCATGATATTCCACTGTACGCGTTATGGGCCCGTTTCATGAATCCGTATGGACGTTATCGCCGTTATCTGCACAAAGATGTCGAGCCGTTGTTCGAGACCGCCGCCGCAATCGTTATCGGGGTCAATACCACCACGCCGTTCCGGCA
>DATGQC010000577.1:0-4256 GCA_035304425.1 Advenella sp. | reverse complement strand
GGAAACGTTCCTTGATATAGTTGCCTACTGTGAAACTGCCCAGCTGCACCAGGATCACAGTGCCAAGAATGAAGAGGATCATCTGCAGCCGCAAGGAGCGCGGCCACAGCGAAGGTTTTATCATGCGTCAGGAGAGAATCGATAGCCAATGCCCCAGACAGTCTGAATCCAGCGCGGGTCTTTGGGATCGTCTTCGACGGCGCGGCGCAGACGCAGAATGGCAATATCAATGGCGCGGTCATTGCGTTCGCCTTCGTCGTCGTCGCGCGCCAGTGCGAGCAGACGTTCGCGGGACAGCGGTTTACCGGAATTTTTGACCAGGGCTTCGAGCAGATTGATTTCACCCCCGGTCAGCTTGACCTGAACATCGTCCTTGAACAGCTGGCGCCGCGCCGGATCAAACGTAAAGGGGCCGAAATGCACCGGTGTTTCCTTGACCAGCGCCGAGGCGCCTTTTTTACGCCGCAGTACGGTTTCAATGCGCGCCAGCAGCTCGCGCGGATCAAAAGGTTTGCCAAGATAGTCGTCAGCACCCGATTCGAGACCGATAATGCGATCTGCCGTTTCGTCTTTGGCGGTGAGCAGAATGACCGGAATATCTTCGTTCTGGGCACGCAGCCTGCGGCAGGTTTCTACGCCATCGCCGCCGGGCAGCATGCGGTCCAGTACGATCAGGTCAGGTGAAAATTTGGTTATGCGCTGGGTAATATCGCTGGCGTCGGGCGCAAGCAGCGTATCGTAACCATGACGGTTCAGATATTCCGCGAGAAGCTGGCGCAGGGCAGGATCGTCATCGACGACGAGAATTTTTGTCAGTTGCTTGTCCATAGTGCCTCATCTTGCCAAAGGGTGGAAAGGAGCGCAAGCAGTCGAAATACAATGAAATCAGAAAGATCGGCCGTTTGCGCAGTGCATTAGCGGCTGACCTGGAAAGTGCGTGTGGTTAAAACCTTTCCGGTTGCCACATCTGTGATTTTAACCGTAACCCGGCGAGCAGTCATGGTGGGAGGGATTTCCACTGTTCCGGCTGCCTGCTGGAAATCGGTTACATCAAGTGTGATCGGGTCAAGTTCGGCCGTGCCCGAACGGCCGTTGCGGTAACGACCATTGACGGCAAACTCGATGGACGCCTGGAAATCAGGATCCTGTTCATTTTTTTTCATGAGCAGCATGCTGTAGTCAAGCTTGCCCATGGGGCCGGTGAATTCGCCCACGCGAATGCCAAGCGCACTTGCGCTGGGGTCTGCTGGAATCACTTTTTTAATCAGTGCGAGATTGTCAGACAGGTCTTTGATCTGGCCCTGGGCCTTGTTCAGTGTTTCGGTCTGCGAATCCAGTTGCGACTGCAGGGCGTCGCGTTGTTGTGTCACCGATTCCAGTTGCGATTGCAACTGCTGGCTCTCGGTCGAGAGCGAACTGACTTCGCTGGTCAGTTTGTTGGATTCGTCCAGGCTCAGGCGCTTGGGGCCGTAATTGGTTTGCAAAAACCAGTAGCCGCCCGCGCCAATGATGACGCCGGTAAACAGTATGCCCACCCATGGCGGCATGCGGCGATGACGACGACGGCTGCTTGTTTCAAAAACAGAAGGTTTGAAGGTGGCTCTTTTAGAAGATCCAAACATGGGTATTTCATCCGAGTATCAACAGTAACGTATTGTACATTTTCCACTGGCCATTTAGCGGATGGTGCGCAGTTGCCGGTCAAGTTCGGCCAGACGTGCGGGTGTGCCGACATCGGTCCAGTTCCCGGTGTAATGGTAGCCCTCGACCGAGCGGGTCGTCATCGCCATGCGCAGCAGCGGCGCCAGTGGCGCCGGCTGTCCATTGTCGATATTGCGGAACAGACTGGGGTGAAACACGCCGATGCCCGCGTAGGTCAGGGCGGCCTCGCCATTCTGGCGGGGACTCAGATAGCCCTGCGCGTCCAGGTGAAAGTCGCCTTCAGGGTGATGCTCGGGATTATCCACCATCAGAAGCCAAGCCTGGGTCGGCGAATCGTGCAGCCTGTTGACCACGCTCACGGCCTGCATGGGGTTCCAGTCGCACCAGACATCGCCGTTGATCACCAGAAATGGCTGATCGCCCAGCAGCGGCAGGGCGTGGGCGATGCCGCCCGCGGTTTCCAGCGCAGTGGGTTCGGCGGAGTACTGAATCGCTACGTCAAACTGGCTGCCGTCGCCCAGCGCGGCCTCCAGGCGGTCGCCCAGCCAGGCATGGTTGATAACGATATCGGTAATGCCGACAGCTGCGAGGCGTTCCAGGTGGTGGACAATCAGCGGTTTGTCGTTGACGGGCAGCAGCGGCTTGGGCAGGGTATCGGTCAGCGGCCGCATGCGTTCACCGCGTCCTGCCGCAAGAATCATGGTTTGAATCAAAATGTATATCCTGCTTTTATTTCTATATTGTCCAGGCGGTCCAGCAGGCGCAGCAATGGACGGAAGGCGTTGTAGCGCGCGGCGACCTGACGTACGTAAGCGTTGACGCGGGGCATATGCTGCTGGTAATGGGATTTGCCGTCGCGGATCGAGAGGCGGGCAAAAACGCCCAGGATGCGTAAATTGCGCTGTAAGCCCATCCATTCATAGTCAACGTGGAAGTCTGCAAAGTCTGCGGGTACCGGAATGCCGGCCTGCCTGGCCTGTTCCCAGTAGCGGATGGCCCAGTCCAGTTGCTGGGGTTCTTCCCAGGTGGTGCGCGCGTCCATGACCAGCGACACCAGATCGTAGGATACAGGGCCGCAAACCGCATCCTGAAAATCAATGATGCCCGGACCGGCACCGTTTTCAGGATGGTCGTTGATCATCAGATTCGGTGAATGGAAATCCCGATGGACAAAGCAGGTCGCCTGCCGCGCATTATGCGCCGACAGCGTATCGAAAATCGTCTCCAGCGCCGCGCGTTCCTGATCGGACAGTTCGCTGTTGCAATGGCGCGCCACATACCAGTCGGGGAAGAGGGACAGTTCGTCGCGCAGCTTGGCGCTGTCGTATGACGGCAGTTGTTCGGACGACACGTGCTGCATCGTGACCAGCGCCTGTAGCGCACTCCGGTAATGCGCCTGCAGGGTCGTATCGTCGATGCCGTTCACAATACGCTGGTAGTAGGTGTCATGCCCCAGATCGCTCAGCAGCAAGAGGCCCTGGTCGATCTGTGCCTCCAGAATTTTCGGCACATTCAGTCCGGCGCGGTCCAGGCGGGAGGCGATATCGACAAACGGGCGGCAGTCCTCATGGGCCGGTGGAGCGTCCATGATGATCAGGCTATCCGTTTCCGTATCCACCCGGAAATACCGGCGAAAGCTGGCGTCGCTGGACGCGGGGCGCAGGCTGTCGGTGCGAATGCCATATTTTTGCGCAAGCGGAACCAGCCAGTTCTGTACTAATGCATAGCGGTCATCGGTCACCGGGCTACGGTTCACCGCGACAGGGGAACTACCGGGGGAAGGAGAAGGATCTGCGGACGTCGTCATGAATGGTTGTCGTGAAAAAGTATGTGTTATCAGTAGGTTGGGGCCGGTTTTGATTTTTATTTCAGTAAATCGGGCGGGCATTGCCGTTGCCTGCGGTAGATAACTATAATAACGGGCTAATGTAAAAACTGCAGGTTACCAATATTTTATGCGGTATCCTCTGGTTTGTCCTGCATCATCAGGGGGTCTGGCAAGACCCGATGGCCTGGCGACGCATGTTGCAGTATGATTTTCCCGTCTCAGTCCCGGGAAGCAGGGTAACAGGACAGGTTTCTTCAATTATTTCCGGTAAAAAGCACAGTGCGAAAGATCTGTCACCTATTTCTTCTGACCGTATCCCCGATTGCTTTTGCCCAGACCGGTGTGTCGGTGCCCGGAGTGGGCCAGACATCTGCGCCACGGCTGTATGTATCGCCGATGCTCGCCAGTCCGGCGCTTAACAACGATGAGATCGTCACGTTCACCGATAGCGCACGTGCGGACATCACCAACAATACCAATACCATTACCCTGGATGGCAAGTCGCAGATTCGCCGGCCCGATGCCATTCTGAAGGCCGATACCATCAACTATGACCGAAGCAAAGGCACCGTAACGGCACAGGGCAATGCCCGCCTGTTTCGCGATGGCAATCTGATCACTGGCCCGGGGCTGCGCTACAACATCGACAAAGAGAATGGCACCATCTCCTCGCCGGTCTACAGCCTGGCCTCTGGCGGCCAGGGCCAGGCCAGCGAAGCCAATATCATTGACGACAATCACTTCAACCTGAAGAATGCGACCTACA
>DATGQC010000576.1:0-5890 GCA_035304425.1 Advenella sp. | reverse complement strand
TAAGGCACGTGTGTCATTTGGATTCCGGCCTCATCGGCGAAATGGGCGCCGGTCAGGTGAGCGCTTGACCCGGTGCCGCTTGAGGCGTAGGTCAAATGATTTTTCTTGCCGTATTCCACCAGTTCTTTCACGTTCTTGGCCGGCACCTGCTTGCTGACAAACAGAAACAGGGGCAGGTCGGCAATATGCGATACCGGGGCGAAATCGTCGTTGCTGTAATTCAGCTTGTATAAATGCGGGTTGGCCGAATAGGCCGCCAGGACAGTAACAAAGGTATATCCGTCAGGCTTGGAGCGGGCGGCCTGAGTGGTGCCGATCGTACTGTTGGCACCTGGTTTGTTTTCAATGACGATGGGCTGCTTGAGTTTTTCCGACAGTTTTTGCATGACGACGCGGGTGACGGTGTCGGTTGCGCCGCCCGGCGTATAGGGAACGATGACCTTGATGGGTTTTTCGGGCCAGGCTGCCGCAGCCGCCATGGGCAGAGCAAGGGCAGCAAGAGCGGTGTACGCAAGAAGAGATGTCCCTTTTATTTTCATTTGAATTAATCCTTATGAGATTTTGGATAACCGGTAGAGGATAACAAACATTGATCAGGAATGAGCGTTCTCTTGATGAAATAAAAAAGGAAATCCGATTGCCTCCCGAAAAATGACAAAAGCCCGCAGGACGAGCCTGCACGGGCTTTTGCACAGCGGAACATGAGCCAGATGCAAGAGGCTGTGCTCCGACTCTGGTATTACGCGTAATGGCATGGCTGCCTGATGCAGACAGCGCTGCAAGGCAACTGAACGCGGCTTAGAGGAAGACGCGGAAGCGATCCTTGTCGTCCATATATTCTTTTTCACCGGCCGGGCTCACGATGCTGCCAAAAGGCATCTGGGCGCGCAATTTCCAGCTGGCCGGAATATTCCATTCTGCCTGAACTTTATCATCGATCAGCGGATTGTAGTGTTGCAGCGAAGCGCCTATTCCGTGTTCGGCCAGCGCTGTCCAGACCGCCAGTTGGGCCATGCCGGTTGAGTGTTCGGACCAGATGGGAAAATTTTCGGCATAGGGTGCGAATTTTTCCTGCAGATCGGCCACGATGTTCTGATCTTCGTAAAACAATACGGTGCCGTAGGCGGCCTGAAAGCCGCTGAGTTTTGCATCGGTGGCGGGATAAGCATCAGCCGGTACGATGGCTTTGAGCGTTTCCTTGGCAATCTCCCAAATGCGATCCTGATTTTTACCCAACAAAATGACAGCGCGTGACGATTGGGAATTGAAGGAAGAGGGCGCCTGTTTAATGGTGTTTTGAATCAGACTGATCAGCTCGTCGTTGCCGAGTTTGACATCGCGATCCAGCGCGTAGATGGTACGGCGGTTTTTCAGGTGCTGCAGAACATTTGCGGACATGATAGTAAAACCCTTTAAAAAGTATGTTCAATGGACGATATATTTGTTTTCAGATTCCGCAATTACATGCGGTACTTGCATAGGCAATATTATGCTGCAATGCGGGGTGAGTTAGTTTCATCTGGTTTGTAGAGAGTGTTCAAAATATTTGAATGATCAGGGCAAAACGTTCCGGTGCCCGCCGACGGCATATCGAAAGGGGATCAGAAGGAGATTGAGGGGCGATTGAAGGGGAAATGGAGTCGGACAGGACCGGGCACGGAATATATTGAACAAGGGGGCCTGAGCAAAGTGCGCCGGCAGGCCAAAGGGAGTATGCGCAAAGGCTCGCACCGTGATGCGAGCTGCCGGCTGCGCTTGCGCAGGCGGAGCCGGTTAAGGGAAAATCCGTCCGGCATGTAGTGGCGCAGGCAAGGCGCTGTACTTTACGCAAGCCTGGCTGGCGCTACGTAGTGGCTGTGTTTTTCAGGGGGGCTGTGTTTTCTGCGGTTTGACCGGCAAGCGCATAATATGCAGGGCTGATCGCGGCGCTGCCCGGTACAAATGCCGGCGTATTCCGAACAGCGCGCGCGTTGGTCCGGCCTCTGGCTGAAGGCCTAAGGCGCTTACTTTTTCTTGAACCCCAGGGATTCAAGCACCTTGCCTTCATCTGCCGTGGTTTTCTTCGCAAACTCGGTATATTGCTGGGTGCTCATATAGAGCGGTTCCATATCGTATTTTTCCAGCGCTTCGCGAAAGTTGGGTTTTTCCATGGCCAGCTTGAGCGCGTCATGAAGCTTTTTCACGATGTCCGGATCGGTGTCCTTGGGCACGGCCAGTCCGAAAGGAGAGAGCTGGACGCGGTCAATACCCGACTCCTTGAGCGTGGGCGCATCAGGAAATTTTTTGCTGCGTTTTTCACCCCAGGTAGATAACAGGCGCAGCTTGCCATTTTCCACATAAGGCGCCCAGGCCGGCGTGTCTGCTACCGACATGACAAATCCGCCAATAATGGCTTTGAGCGATTCGGCATTGCCTTTGTAGGGGACGTGCACCAGCTTGATGCCGGCGTCCTGGGCAATGGCCTCCATGGTGATATGCAGGGTCGTCATGATGCCGGGCGTGCCATAGGTGAGTTTTTCCGGATTTTTTCGGGCGTACTCGATATATTCTTTCATCGATTTGATCGGTGAATCGGCTGGCACGACCAGTCCGAACGAATAGCCCGCCAGGCCGATGACATAAGTCAGATCGGTGGCCGGGTTCCAGTCAATTTTGCTGATGTAGGGCAGGCGAAATACCGGTGTTGGCGTTTGGGCAAGCGTGTAGCCGTCCGGTTTTTTGTTGTGCAGCTGCATGGCGGGCAGAACGCCGCCGGCACCCGGTTTGTTTTCAACGATCACCGGTTGCTTGAGAATACCCGTTAAATTCTCTGCCAGCACCCGGAATGGAATGTCGGTTGAGCCGCCTGCCGTATAACCAATCACAATTGTGATTGGTTTGTCAGGAAAGTTCCTGGCGGCCTCGGACATGGCCTGAGCTTGCGGCATACCGCCCGCCATAAGCATAGCAATGGCGGCGGTATAGATGGACTTGCCTGGTTTTATCACACTTGTCTCCTGTTTTTTAATAATGCGGATAATTGCAGATGATGGCTTGTCTGGATGTCTGATCTGGTCGTTGCAGGACCTTACAAGTCAGATATTACCCTCTTTAATCAGATCCTTTGCAATAATGATTTGCTGAATTTGCGATGTGCCTTCATACAGGCGGAACAGACGTACATCGCGGTAGAAACGTTCGATCGCGTATTCTGAACTATAACCCGATCCGCCATGGATCTGTACCGCCCTGTCGGCAACACGGCAGCACATTTCGGTGGCAAAATATTTCACGCAGGAGGCCAGTGCAGAAACGCTCTCGCCGCTGTCACGCCGGCGTGCAGCGTCAAGCAGCATGCATTCGGCTGCGTAAATATCGGTTTTGCTATCTGCAAGCATACCCTGGATTAATTGAAAATCAACTAGAGGATGCCCGAACTGCTTGCGGTCTTTGGCAAATGCCAGCGCATCGGTCAGCATGCGTTTAGCCGCGCCAATGGCGACGGCGGAGATATGCAGGCGACCTTTATCCAGTACTTTCATGGCAGTCTTGAAGCCGACGCCTTCCTTGCCGCCGATCAACTGGCTCGCGGGTATGCGGCAGTTATCAAAAATCACATCGCTTGTGTGGGCGCCTTTCTGGCCCATTTTTTTATCGCGTTTGCCCAATGTCAGGCCGGGGGTGTCGGCCTCGACAATGAACGCGGATATACCCGACGCTCCCTTGATATCGGGATTGCTGCGCGCCATGACGGTGAAAATGCCGGCATGGGGGGCGTTGGTGATAAAGCGTTTGGTGCCGTTGATAATGTAATGATCGCCATCGCGTACTGCCGTTGTGCGCAGGGATCCCGCATCGGAACCGGCTTCCGGTTCGGTCAGGGCGAACGAGCCGATCAGATCGCCGCTGGCCAGGCGTGGCAGATATTGTTCTTTCTGTTCCGGGGTGCCATCGATCACAATGCCCGACGAGCCGATGCCGTTGTTGGTGCCGATGTAGGAACGAAACGCCGGAGAGGTGCGACCCAGTTCCATTGCAATGCGCGCTTCTTCTTCCATGGTCAGGCCCAGGCCGCCATATTCTTCAGGCAAGGCCAGACCAAACAGCCCCAACTCTTTCATCTGGTCCCGGATCTGCTGGGGAATTTCATCGGTCTCGGCAACTTCGTTTTCAGCGGGGACGAGAACTTCGCTCACGAAGCGGCGTACGCCTTCTTCAAGAAGGGTCTGGGTTTCCTGATCACGTATCATGACTGTGATTAATCCTTATAAAAAAATGAGTGCATTACTTTGCCAGAAACCGGCTGAATGCCGCCTTTGCTTCAGGCGAGGCCAGGCATTGCGCAAAACGTTCTCTTTCGGCGTCCAGCGTGGTGGCGACATCCTGAGCCGCAGCGCGTTGCAGCAACGCCTTGGTGCTGGTCAGGGCAAGCCTGGACTGGCCGGCCATGTCGCGGGCCAGTTCCTGGGCGGTGCTTTCTGCCTGGCCGGCAACCACCACGCGGTTAATAAGGCCTGCCTGCTGGGCTTCTTCAGCCGTAAAGGGGGTGCCACGGTACAGCCATTCGTTGGCCTTGCGAATCCCGACATAACGGGCAAGCAGCAGGCTGGATGCACCTTCGGGGCACAGGCCCAGCGGGACGAAGGGAATGCGAAATTGTGTGCCGGTGCCGGCAACCACAAAATCACAATGCAGCAGCATCGTGACGCCTATGCCGATGGCGCCGCCTTCGACGGCGGCGATGATGGGAATGTTGACCTTGCTGATGGTTTTCAGAAAGGTCAGGCCCGGGCTGGCGCCTTCGGGCGCGTTGACAAAATCGCGCAGATCGTTGCCGGCCGTGAAATAGCCGCCCGCACCTGTCAGCACGATGGCGTGCAGGTCTTCTCTTGCGGTGGCCTGCGCCAGTGCTGTCGTTAGCGCAGCATAGGTGGCGCTATCGAGCGCGTTTTTTTGTGCCGGTCTGTTGATCGTAAGTGTCAGAACCCGATCACTGTCATTGACCAGAAGCGTTGTCGTTGTATCGTTCATCACGCGTTCTCGCTGGCAAGGCGCTGGCGCGCGGTCTGGTACTCCTGTTGCATGCGCCGGGCAATCGTGGCAACCGGATCGATTGAATCGATGGTGCCGACACCCTGACCGGCGCCCCAGACATCTTTCCATGCCTTGACGCGGGTTGAGCCAAAGTTGGTGGAGGATTTTTCCTGCTCTTGCAGGTTGTCCGGATCCAGACCCGAGGCGGTAATGCTTGGCGTCAGATAATTGCCGGGGATGCCTGTGAAAAACGGCGTATACAGAATGTCCTTGGCAGCTGCGTCGACGATCATTTGCTTGTAGCGAGGATCGGCGTTGGCTTCCTGGCTGGCGATAAAGCGCGTGCCGATATACGCAAAATCTGCGCCCATCGCCTGGGCGGCCAGAATGGCGTCGCCGTTGGTGATCGAACCGGAAAGTATAATCGGGCCGTCGTAGAATTTTCGTACTTCCGATACCAGCGCGAACGGGCTTAACGTGCCGGCATGGCCACCTGCGCCGGCAGCCACAAGAATCAGGCCGTCCACACCGGCTTCCAGCGCTTTCTCGGCATGGCGAATGGTCGTGACATCATGAAAGACCAGGCCGCCCCAGCGGTGGACTGCCGAGGCAACATCCGTCGGGGCGCGCAGACTGGTGATAATGACCGGGACCTGGTATTTCTCGCAAGCCTGCATGTCATGATCAAGCCGGTCGTTGGACGTGTGAATAATCTGGTTGACGGCGAACGGGGCGATCTTCTGTTCCGGATGCCGCTTGCGTTCATCATCCAGCGTGCTGGTGATCCGGGCCAGCCAGTCATCGAGCAGCGATGCCGGGCGGGCATTAAGGGCCGGGAATGATCCGATCAGTCCGCTTTTGCATTGCTCGATGACCA
>DATGQC010000575.1:0-8922 GCA_035304425.1 Advenella sp. | reverse complement strand
AAATCATGGGAGAGTGCGGATCGCCTTCACGTTCGCATTTGGCGTGGTGTTTGCGGTGAATGGCCACCCACTCGCGCGTAACCATCCCTGTGGTCAGCCAGAGCCAGAAGCGAAAGAAATGTGAAACAGCCGGGTGCAGATCCAGCCCCCGGTGAGCCTGACTGCGGTGCAGATAAATCGTTACCGCTGCAATGGTGATGTGCGTAAGCACCAGCGTGACAAGGATGACCTGCCACCAGCCAAGTTGCAAAAAGCCACCGGAAATAAAATCGAGAATTGTATCCATATACCCTTTAAGGTCTCCTGAGATGCCCCTGACTACCGGGCATTGGCCCGCTGCGGCGGGCAGTGTGCCCTTATTCGGGCAGGATGCTGCGCAATATCAAATTGCGCAGGAATTATAACACTATGATTTAACTAAGAAAAAATTTAATTGCCTTTTTTCTTGATTTTGAGCAAGTCGTGAGCAGAACGTCATTATTCTGACACAATTGACGCTGCCTCTTCTTAAATATAGCCCTGTTTCCAGGTCTCAATGCGGGTTTATACGTCGATTGTGTTGCGTAAGGTTACAAACGCACATCCATAGAATAATTAGCGAATTTTAACTGCCCATTTCTTTATTTTAAGACCATTTTAACAACAACAGGTTCCCTGCCGCCGTAAATTTACTTGCTGCGTTCCAGCACAGCGGCAAAAAAGCCATCGGTGCCGTGGACATCCGGTCGCAGCCTCAGATAAGGCGTATTCATGCCAAGATCAGGGCAACGGTCTCCCAATACATCCTGCGCATTAAGCAGCGTAAATTCAGGATGCGCAGCCAGGAAGGCCTCCACCTGCTGTTCGTTTTCCTGAGGCAACACGCTGCAGGTCGAGTACACCAGCCGCCCGCCCGGGGCGACACAGCGGGCGGCGCTATTCAGAATGCGCGCCTGCAATTGAGTCAGCTCCTGCACGCTGGCAGGAGACTGACGCCACTTCAGATCAGGATTGCGGCGCAGCGTGCCTACCCCGGTGCACGGGGCATCAACCAATACCTTATCGGCTTTGCCCGCCAGCCGTTTCACGCGGGTATCGTTTTCGTTCGATATGGCAATCGGCGTCACATTGGACAGGCCGCTACGGGCTATACGGGGCTTGGCCTTGGCCAGACGCGCGGCCGATACATCGAATGCATAAAGACGGCCGGCCGAGCGCATCAATGCGCCCAGCAACAATGTTTTGCCGCCCGCGCCGGCACAAAAATCAATGACCATATCGGTACGCCTGGGCCCGACCAGCAGCGCCAGCAACTGGCTGCCCTCGTCCTGTACCTCCAGCGAACCGTTTTCGAACAAAGTCCAGCGGGAAATCGCCGGCTTGCCGTTAAGCCGAATGCCCCAGGGCGAATATGGCGTCGGCTGAGGATCGAACTCGGCCACCGGGGTGTCCTGCAACTGAGACAGCACCGTATCCCGGTCGGTCTTGAAGGGGTTCACGCGCAGGTCCAGCGGCGCCTTGGTATTGAGCGCAGCGGCCAGGCTTTCGAACCCGTCCAGCTGACGCATATGTTCATATAGCCAGTCTGGCAGGCTGGCGCGTATCTCTGGAGCCAGCGAGGCCGGGTCTATGGTATCCATGCGCAACAGCCAGCTTTTTTCTTCTTCAGAGAGCTGGCCGGCAACGGTGTCCTTGCCTACGACCGACGCCAACCCCAGAATAGCCAGACGTTCCAGCGCAGGCCCCGTGCCGCTTTCAGCGTATTGTCGATAACGACGTAAATGGCGCAGCACGTCGAATACGGCCTCGGCCACTTCATTGCGATCGCGCCCGCCCAGTGATTTGTTAGCCCGGAACCAGGCAGACAGCACCGCATCTGCGGGGTGCTTCCACTTGAGCACTTCACTCAGAACGTCGCGGATCTGCCCCAGGCGTATGGTATAGACGCCGCGCTCGCGGGCGCCGGGCTGCAGCGAGCGCTGCGCGCGACGGGTGAAATCGGGTTTGACAGAACGGCGTCCTGTGTCTTTTCTAGCGGATTTGATTGTCATAATTCTTGCCTGATTGAACGATATGTCAAATGGGATATATCAATATTGAAATATCCGATGCTGATATAAACGTTATTCGTTAATACGATATACGCATGATAGGTGTCGGCCATCAAAATGCGATCGCCGATAATCGTGCGATTTCAGCTGACATATTCCGTGTCTGCGTAAAACTGCTGTAGCGGTAGTTTTTCTGTAAAGCCTACCTTGCCCTGTTCATCCAGATACACTTTTTTCTGCACCAGCCAGCGCATGACCTGGGGATAGAGCTTGTGTTCCATCGCCAGTACCCGCTGAGCCAGGCTCTGGGCGGTGTCGTCGGCCATGACGGGTACCACCGCCTGCGCAATGATGGGCCCCTGGTCCAGCGCCGGGATGACAAAGTGCACGCTGCAGCCATGAACGCGTACCCCGGCCTCCAGTGCCTGCTGATGAGTATGCAGTCCCGGAAACAGCGGCAGCAGTGATGGGTGTATATTGACCAGCCGCCCGGTGTAATGCCGCACGAACTCATCGCTCAGAATGCGCATGAACCCGGCAAGCAATATCAGATCGGGCTGGTAGCGGTCAATGCATTTGGCCAGGGCCTGATCATATTGAACGCGGGTCTGGCCGCCTGCCGCATCATACACCAGTTGTTCGGTCTGAATACCCTGAGCCCGTGCCCACGCCAATCCTTCGCTGTTGGCACTATGCGAGATGACAGCGCTGATATTCACATTTGTCATTTGGTTTGCGGCGTGCGCCAAGGCTTTCATATTGGAGCCACGCCCGGAAATAAGAATGACGACCCGGGCTGCCGCAGGATTTGTTGGTTTCAACTGAACACTTCCGTAATGCTTGCAAGTATAAAATTGTAAACTGTATGGCGTGAAAAATCCTCTCCAAATCTCCCGTCAGGCGTTTGCCTCGGCTGCCCAAACCGGCAGCGCCCTTACTATTGGCAATTTCGATGGTGTCCATCTGGGCCACCAGCAGTTGCTCTCGCATGTCGTGCAAACCGCAGCCAGCAAGGCGCTGGTGCCGTCAGTCATGACATTCGTGCCCCATCCCCGCGAATACTTCGCCATGCGCGAACAACGCCCCGAACTGGCCCCAACGCGGATTTCAACCCTGCGAGACAAAGTGCGCGCCCTGTCCTGTTGCGGCATCCGACATATCCATATCCGGCGATTTGATCAGGCCTTTGCCCAGCAGACGCCGGAGCAATTTATAGAAGACATCCTGGTGCGCCAGCTGGCGGTCAAGTGGCTTTACGTCGGCGAAGACTTCCGCTTCGGCAGCAAGCGACGCGGCGATATCGCCCTGCTGCGCGATGCCGGTATGCAATTTGGCTTTGAGGTAGAGACGCTGCGTGACGTTCTGGATCCCAACGGTATCAGATACTCCAGTTCAGAACTGCGCCATGCGCTGGCCTATGCGGATATTGAACGGGCTGGCGAATTTCTTGGCCACCCCTATCAAATCAGCGGCCATGTGGTGCATGGTCGCAAGCTGGGGCGAACGATCGGCTTTCCAACCCTCAATATCCGGGTCATGCCGCGCTGCGCCTTGCGCTCGGGCATCTATGTGGTGCGGGTCGAGGGCCTGCAGGCCGGACCTGTGGCGGGGATTGCCAGTCTTGGCGTGCGCCCGACCGTCGAAGAGGACGGACAAGTCCTGCTGGAAGTGCATATTCTGGATAAAAACGTATCGGCATACGGTAAACTTATTACAATAAGCTTTTTGCACGCCGTGCGGGACGAAGAAAAATTCCCCGATTTACAAACTCTGACTGACGCTATCCGCCACGACGCGGACGTTGCTCGCAACTACTTTGCTGTCCATGGATTATAAGAACACCCTGAATCTGCCTGAAACCCCCTTCCCGATGCGGGGAAACCTGCCCAAACGCGAACCCGGCTGGGTGCTTGAATGGGAGGAGAAAAAAGTATATCAGGCAATTCGCAAGGCCTGCGCCGGTCGTCCAACCTATATTCTGCACGATGGCCCGCCGTATGCGAACGGCGATATCCATATCGGTCATGCGATCAACAAGATTCTCAAGGACATCATTCTAAAAAGCCGCACCATGGCTGGCTTTGACGCGCCCTACGTACCGGGCTGGGACTGCCACGGCATGCCCATTGAAATCCAGATTGAAAAAAAATACGGCAAGAACCTGCCGGTCGCCGAGGTCCAGTCAAAGGCGCGCGCCTATGCGCTGGAACAGATTGACCGCCAGCGAGCCGATTTCAAGCGGCTGGGCGTGCTGGGCGACTGGGAGAACCCTTATCTGACCATGAACTACGGCAATGAAGCCAATGAGCTGCGGGCCCTGGCGCGCATCATGGAAAAAGGCTATGTGTTCCGTGGCCTCAAACCGGTGAACTGGTGCTTTGACTGTGGCTCCGCCCTGGCTGAAGCGGAAGTGGAATATGCCGACCGCAAGGATCCGGCCATCGACGTTGCCTTCCCCTTTGCCCAGAAAGACAAGCTGGCTGCCGCTTTCGGCATAGATAGCGTCGAAGACGGCGCCGTTGTTATCTGGACCACGACCCCGTGGACAATTCCCTCGAATCAGGCCCTGAATGTGCATCCGGAGGTCATCTATGCCCTGGTGCGCCTGAACCAGCCGCTGCCCACCGGCCCCTTGTTGCTGCTGGCCAGGGACCGTGTGCAGGCCTGTCTTGAACACTGGCAGCTGCAAGGCTCAGTGATTGCCGAGTGCGCCGGACAGGCGCTTGACCACATTGCGTTCCGCCACCCGCTGGCCACAGCGGATGCGGGCTATGACCGCCTGTCGCCGATCTACCTGGGTGACTATGTCACCGTGGACACCGGCACCGGTATTGTGCACTCCGCACCAGCCTACGGTGTAGAAGACTTCCAGTCCTGCAAGGCCAACGGCATGTCGGATGCCGACATCATCAGCCCGGTCATGGGTGATGGCAAATACGTGCCTTCCCTGCCTTTGTTCGGCGGCAAAACAATTTGGGAAGCGAACCCGGATATTGTCAAGGCTATGCAGGATGTCGGAACACTGTTGCATGTGGAATCACACAAGCACAGCTACATGCATTGCTGGCGTCATAAAACGCCTATTATCTATCGTGCGACCAGCCAATGGTTTGCCGGTATGGATCGCCAGCCCAATGACGGCACCGGCACGCTGCGCGAGAAAGCGCTGGCTGGCATTGACGCCACTGGTTTTTACCCGGCCTGGGGGCGAGCACGCCTGCATGCCATGATTGCCAATCGACCAGACTGGACCCTGTCACGCCAACGCCAATGGGGCGTGCCCATGGCGTTTTTCGTCCACAAGGAAACCGGCCAGCTGCATCCACGCACGGTGGAGCTGCTTGAACAGATAGCGCAGCGCGTCGAAACACAGGGAATTGAGGCATGGCAATCGCTGGATCCGGCAGAGCTGCTGGGCGAAGACGCCGCGCATTACGAGAAAAATCGGGACACCCTGGACGTCTGGTTCGATTCGGGCTCTACCCATTTCACCGTCCTGGGCGGTAAGGATAATGCAACAAAGGGTTCGCATTCCGATACGCTGCGCTGGCCGGCCGACCTGTACCTGGAAGGATCGGATCAGCATCGCGGCTGGTTCCATTCGTCGCTACTGACGTCTTCCATGCTGTTTGGCGAGCCGCCCTACCGTAATCTGCTGACCCATGGCTTCGTCGTTGACGGCCAGGGACGCAAGATGAGCAAATCAATGGGCAACGTGATTGCTCCGCAAAAAGTATCCGACTCGCTCGGCGCCGAAATCATCAGACTGTGGACCGCTTCCACCGATTACTCTGGTGAGTTGTCTATTTCGGATCAGATTCTCAAGCGTGTGGTCGAAGGCTATCGCCGTATCCGCAACACCGTGTGTTTCCTGCTGGGCAATTTGAACGATTTCGATGCGGCACAAGATATGGTGGAAACCAGCCAATTGTTTGAAGTTGACCAATACGCGCTGGCGCTGACGCAGGATATGCAAAATGAAGTGACCGCCTATTACGACGAGTTCAATTTCCATCCGGCCATGGCGCGCCTGCAGATCTTCTGCTCGGAGGATCTGGGATCGTTCTATCTGGATACGCTCAAGGACCGCTTGTACGTGACCGAACGCGACAGCCTGGCGCGACGCTCCGCGCAAACAGCCTTGCTGCACATCACCTTGAGCCTGCTCAAGTTGCTGGCGCCGGTGCTGTCTTTTACAGCGGAAGAAGCCTGGCAGGAACTGCAAAAATCAACATTAAAAAACACCGACAGCGCGGACACTGTCACGATCTTCACAGAAGTCTTCCATACTCTGCCCGAGGTCGCCGACCATGCGGCGCTGAGCAAGAAGTGGCAACGTATCCTGCAGATTCGCGCTGACCTGAACAAGCAACTGGAAGATGTGCGCAGCGCCGGCCGGATCGGTTCGGCGCTGCAGGCCGAAGTGGATGTTTTCGCCGACGGGCTGGATCTGGAATATCTGCAAAGCCTGAATGATGACCTGCGTTTTGTATTCATCGTGTCGCGTGCAACGGTCCATGCGGGTGCCCCGGGCGAAGGCGTCAATTTCACCATTACGCCATCCGAGCACCGCAAGTGTGAACGCTGCTGGCATTATCGTGAAGAAGTGGGCACCATTGCGGATCATCCGGATATCTGCTCGCGCTGTGACGATAACCTGCATCACGGTGGCGAGGACCGACACTATGCATAAGGCGGTACAGTCGGCAGGACGCGTTGTGCCCTATATGATGTGGATCGCCCTCGCGCTCGTGCTGATCGGCGCCGATCAGATCAGTAAACAGTACTTTGAGCAGAATTTCCAATACCTGGAACGCGTGAACATACTGCCGGTCTTCGATTTCATTCTGATTTACAATCAGGGGGCGGCCTTCAGCATGCTGGCGGACGGGACCGGCTGGCAGCGCTGGTTTTTCATGATACTGGGGCTGGCCGCGTCGGCATTTATCCTGTATCTGCTGCGCAAACACCGAGAGCAGCCGCTTTTCTGCCTGGCGCTGGCGCTGATACTGGCCGGCGCAGTCGGCAACGTCATCGACAGAACGGTTTACGGGCACGTGATTGATTTTCTGCTGTTTTACTGGAACGACGCCTATTTTCCGGCGTTCAATCTGGCCGACACGTTTATTACCATCGGGGCCGTACTGCTGGTCCTGGATGAACTGCTGCGCTATCTGCGCAACAAAAGGGAGCAACAGACATGAGTCCGCTTTCCGGCAAGCGTATCCTGATCGGCGTCACCGGCGGCATCGCCTGCTACAAGGCGGCTGAATTGGTGCGCCGGCTGCAGGACCACGGCGCGACCATCACGGTTGCCATGACGCATGCGGCAACCCAGTTCGTCACCCCCACCACTTTTCAGGCGCTCTCCGGCAATCCGGTGTATACGGAAACACTGGACGAGCGCATGGAAAACAGCATGGCGCACATCAATCTGAGTCGCCAGGCTGACCTGATTCTGGTCGTACCAGGCAGCGCAGACTTCATGGCCAAACTGGCGCATGGCCTGGCAGACGATTTGCTTTCAACGGTATGCCTGGCGCGCGGACTGTGCCCGCTGGTGGTGGTGCCCGCCATGAATCGGGAAATGTGGGGCCACCCGGCAACGCAACGCAATGCAGTGCAACTGCGCAATGACGGGGTAAGGCTCTGGGGACCGGCCAGCGGCTCGCAAGCCTGTGGCGAGGTGGGCGATGGACGTATGCTGGAACCTGAGCAGATCGTTTTTGAGACGCAGGCTTTTTTCCAGAGCAAAGCGCTTGCTGGCAAACACATTCTGGTGACCGCCGGGCCGACACAAGAAGATATTGACCCGGTTCGCTTTATCAGCAACCGCTCCTCGGGCAAAATGGGTTACGCCATTGCGCGGGCCGCCTGGGAGGCCGGCGCGCAGGTTACGTTGGTGTCCGGTCCTACTGCGCTGGATGCGCCTTATGGTGTTGATCGCATCAATGTAAAAACGGCCCGGCAAATGCATGCGCACGTTATGCAGCTGGCGCCGGAGCAGGACATATTTATCTCTGTGGCAGCCGTGGCAGACTGGCGGGTCAGCAACGCACAAACCCAGAAAGTAAAGAAAACCGGCGCCCAGAGCGGACTGGACCTGGCGCTGACGGAAAACCCCGATATTCTGGCAGAGGTAGCTGCACTGGCCCAGGGTCCCTGGTGTGTTGGTTTTGCCGCAGAAACCGAAAACCTGCACGAATATGCCGAAGCGAAGCGCAAACGAAAAAACATCCCCCTGCTGGTTGGCAATCTGGCTCAGGAAACCATGGAAGCGGATCAGTCCCGCATGGTGCTATTTGACGATCAGGGCAGCCATCCCCTGCCCGTGCTGGATAAGTTGGATGCGGCCCGGCGGCTGATCGCGGAAATCGCCAATCGCACCGTCAGGTCTGACGCCTCCACTGCCCATTGATCTTCGGCCCCGGCCGCGTCACCCCGATCACCGATGCAACCCTATATCGATCAGATTCTTGCCTTTATCACCCTGCATCAACACTGGGCCGGACCGGTGATCGGCCTGGTGTCATTCGGAGAGTCGCTGCTGATCGTCGGATTATTTGTCCCGGCAACCGTCATTTTGCCCCTCACCGGCATGCTGATTGCCAACGGCACGCTCGAATTTACCGGCATATTGTTATGGGGAGTCGCGGGCGCCATCCTGGGCGATGCGGTTTCCTATTGGATCGGCCGTGCCTACGGCCCCGCTCTGCTGAAAAGCAGGGCCCTGCGCAAACGCCGGCGCTCGGTGGCACGTACCCGTCTGCTGTTTTACCGATATGGCTTTCTCGCGGTGTTTGCCGGCCGCTTCATGGGCGCATTCCGCTCGCTTATCCCGGGTATGGCTGGCATAATGAAGATGCCACAGGGGCAATTTCAGCTGGCTAAT
>DATGQC010000574.1:0-3384 GCA_035304425.1 Advenella sp. | reverse complement strand
GCAGCACAACGAAGTCGCGCAGGGCTTCGACATATTTGCCGCCATCGCCGATCATGACCACAGTGCCAAAGGCTGGATCTTGCCGGACGCCGAGCGCAAATTCACGCCTTCCTGAAACGCGCCTGGCGACAATAACGCCATCGAACGGCAACTGCAGGGCGGCAACGCGCTGTGCGCACTGTGTCCAGGCCTCGAAAATTTGCTGTTCGCTGTTCAGGCCAATAAATACCAATCCGTGTTCGGATTTGTGTGGAATATGGGCAGAACAGGCTTTCATCACAATGTCTGGTCCCAGCGTACGCCAGGCGGCGATGGCTTCGTCCGCATTGTGGCACAAGGTATACGGTACTGTCGGAATAGACGCTTCTGCCAGAACGGCCAGACTTTCATCCTCGCTCAGGAAGCGATGCGTCCGGTCCGGGAGGGTGAGACTTGATGCTGTGGCTGCGGCGGCCTGTAACTGGTCGCGCTGCGTTGCCTGACGGATCAGCATGGCATGGCGGCTCCATTGGTGCAGCGCACTGATGGCATCCGTTTCGTTCGCGTACACGGGTACGCCCGCTTGGCGAAAAATCTGTCGAACCGACGCCTGGGGTGCAGATACCACTGCCGGTTTACCTGTATCGTTTGCAAACGAGGCGGTATCCTTCGCCATGCCTGGTACATCATAGCCCGGCCCAGCCACGGGCACGCCGATAAGAAACATATCTGCCCGCGGATCGCTAGCCAGGGTGGTGAGTGTGGCGGCATACATGCCGCTTTGGGTCAACAGCGAAGCGGTCAGATCCACCGGATTTTGCGCGGTGGCAAAACTGGGCATAATGTCGGTCAGGCCGCGCACCACTGCAGGATCCAATTCCGTTAAGGGCAGGTTCAGGGTTTCGGCTGCGTCCGCACACAGTACCCCGACAGCGCCGCTATGGCTCATGACGACCAGACTATCTGCCGGTCGTGGCGGCGTTGCCAGATATAGTTCAACGGCATTAATCAGTCCGTGCACATCGGTGGCGCGCCAGATACCGTGACGTTCCAGAAAGGCATCCACGACGACATCATCGTTTACCATTGCGCCGGTGTGAGAGGCCGCCGCTTTTGCGCCGTGTACGCTGCGTCCGGCCTTCAGGGCAATGACCGCTGCACCGCGCGAGCGGGCCAGTCGGGCCGTTTCCGCCAGCATGGCGGGATCCGCGAGCGATTCAATATATAACAGGATGACCTTGATGTCCGGGTCAACGGCGGCGGCCAGTGCCAGTTCGCACACCGAAGCATCTGCATCATTACCGGAGGCAATCAGATAGCGCACGCCCACACCGCGTTCACGCAACATGGCGTAGGGCATGACACTGGCTGCGCCGCTCTGGCTGATGATGGCAACCGGGCCGTCTTCGGGCTCGATTTCCATGAACATGGTGCTGAAATTCATGACTGCGCCGGTCTGGAAATTGGCCACACCTTGCGCATTGGGGCCCACCAGGCGCACGCCCAATCGGTGTGCCTGAGCGACCAACGCGGTTTGCCGCTCAACGCCCGCGCTGCCCGTTTCGCCGAAACCCGAGCTCATCACGATGGCGCAGGCAATGCTCTGCACCGCGCACTGTTCTATCACATTGGCAACCGCATCCTGCCCGACGGCGACGATGGCGACGTCGGGTGTGTCCGGCAGCTCATCGAGCGAGGCAAATGCCTGCATGCCCTGGATTGTCTTGCGTTTTGGATTGATCGGATATACTGCGCCGGAAAATCCGAAGCGCTTCAGGTAATGCAGGGGGCGACCCCCCACCTTGTTTGGGTCTTCCGTCGCGCCAATGACGGCGATGCTTCGTGGGGCCAGGGCGCGCCGCAGGCGAGGATCAGGAGAGAATGTCATGAATGCGGCTCATCTCAGTTCAGGCTGGCGCCGGAGTTCTTGACAACCGGTGCCCATTTGGCGGTATCACTTTTAATCAGGTCTGCAAATTCGGCAGGCGTAGTGCTTTGCGCCGTGGCGCCATCCTTTTGCATGCGTGCTTTCATGTCTTCGGTTGCCATGATGGCTGCAATTTCCCGCTGCAGTCGGTTCACAATGGCGTCGGGCGTGCCTTGCGGGGCGAGCACGCCGTACCAGATGGTCACATCGAAATCATCCAGCCCGGCTTGTTGGGCGGTGGGCACGTCCGGCAGCAGTGGCGAGCGCGTGGGACCTGTGACGGCGAGGGCAGTTACTTTGCCGGCAGCAATATTCTGGGTTTGTTGCGCAATGGTGTCGAACATCATTGAAATACGACCGGCCAGCAGATCAACGAGCGCAGGCGCCGATCCTTTGTATGGAATGTGATTGATCCGGATGTCGGCGGCGGTGCGAAACAACTCGCCCGACAGATGATTGGAACTGCCGTTGCCGGCCGAGCCATAAGTGAGTTCATCCGGCTTGGCCTTTGCCAGTTTGATCAGATCACCGAGTGTCTTGACTGGTAGCTGGCGGTTGACGACCAGGACATTCATGGTTGTCGCCATCAGGCTGATGGGTGCAAAATCCTTGATCGGGTCATAACGCAGGCTGGCGTACAGGCTCGGATTGATCGCCATGGTGCCGGTCGTACCGAAAAACAGGGTATAGCCGTCTGCTTTGGAACGCGCCACCAGTTCGGCAGCGATGCTGCCGCCCGCACCCCCGCGATTGTCGACGACCACTTGCTGCCCAAGTCGCTCGCCCAGCTTTTGCGCCAGGATGCGCGCCATGGCGTCAGTGGGGCCGCCCGCGGAAAAAGGGACAACCAGGTTGACAGGGCGGGCCGGATACGAGGCTGCCTGCGCATTCACGGCAGACGCGGCCAGCAGGCAAGTGGCGGTCAGTGCCGCGGCAAGGCAATGGATGGGTTTCAAAGTGGTCTCCTTATTTGTTCTACGTTAATGGAGAGAAGCTTAGCCACAATTGAGATATATATAAATACCAAGTTTATAATTTCAGATTTCCATTTAAGTGAAACCATGAACCTCAAGCAACTGGAAACATTCCTGTTGGTGGCGGACATGCAGTCGTTGTCTCGTGCTGCAATCGCATCAGACATGGCGCAATCGCTGGTCAGCCGGCAGATCGCCATGCTGGAAAAAGAGTGGGGCAAACGCCTGTTTGACAGAACCGGTAGGGGCATGGCGTTATCCGATTTTGGCCGGCGCATGTATCCCGACGTCAAGCGCGTCCTTGACCAGGTGGAACAACTGGGCGCTACCGCTCACCAGGCTGCCGGTATATTGACGGGGACTGTGCATATTGGCGTATTGCCGTCGCTTGCACGACAATTGTTGCCGCTGTTGCTGGCCGATATCCGGGAGCGTGCGCCCCAGCTTCGTCTGCATGTGACAGAGGGCTTCAGCGGTTCTCTTGACGAGCAGCTCGCGTCGGGG
>DATGQC010000573.1:0-6837 GCA_035304425.1 Advenella sp. | reverse complement strand
CGATGCCCGCCTGATTGCCATTAATGCCGACAACGGCCAGCCCTGCTCCGAGTTCGGCAACATGGGCACGGTCGACCTGAAAGTGGGTATGGGCGAAGTCAAGGACGGCTACTACCAGCAAACGTCCACGCCGCTGGTCGCGGGCAATCTGGTGATTGTGGGCGGACGCGTTGCCGACAACTTTGCTGTCGATGAGCCGCCAGGCGTGGTGCGTGCCTTCAATGTCATTTCCGGCAATCTGGAATGGGCATGGGATCCGGGCAATCCGCAAATTACCGGCGCGCCCCCGGAAGGTCAGACATATACCCGGGGTACACCGAATGTATGGTCTGCTATGTCCTATGATGCCAAGCTCGGCCTGGTCTACCTGCCCACTGGCAATGCCACACCAGATTTTTACGCGGCCCAGCGCAGTGAACTGGATGACAAATACAGTTCGTCCATCGTTGCGCTGGATGTAAAAACCGGCAAGGTGCGCTGGCATTTCCAGACCACCCATCACGACCTGTGGGACTTTGACCTGCCCGCGCAGCCTTTGCTTTATGACATTCCGGACGGCAAGGGCGGCACTCATTTCGCGCTGGTACAGGTGACCAAGCAGGGCGAAATTTTCATGCTGGACCGCGCAACCGGCCAACCGCTGGCGCAGGTTCAGGAAAAACCGGTACCGCAGGGCAATGTCAAAGGCGAGCGATACGCCGCCACCCAGCCTTTTTCAGTGGGCATGCCTTCTATCGGCAACCAGACCTTGAAAGAATCCGATATGTGGGGCGCAACCGCATTCGACCAGTTGCTGTGCCGGATTCAGTTCAAGAGCATGCGTCACGACGGCGTCTATACGCCGCCTGGCGAAGACCGCGCCCTGCAGTTTCCTGGCTCGCTGGGTGGCATGAACTGGGGTGGCGTCTCGGTTGACCCGACTACCAACTATATGTTTGTCAACGACATGCGCCTGGGCCTGGCCAATTACATGATTCCCCGCGATAAAGTAGGCGCCGGCGCCAGCGGCATCGAAATGGGCGTGGTTCCCCAGGATGGGACACCCTATGGCGCCATGCGCGAGCGTTTCCTGTCGCAACTGGGTATCCCTTGCCAGAAACCGCCTTTCGGCACAATGACCGCCATAGATCTGAAAACCCGCAAGATTGTCTGGCAGGTTCCGGTCGGCACCGTCCAGGATACGGGGCCATTGGGCATTCGCATGGGTATGCCCATTCCCGTCGGGATGCCCACGTTAGGCCCGTCGCTGGCAACGCAGGCCGGACTGCTGTTTTTCGCGGGCACGCAAGACTTCTACCTGCGTGCCTATGATTCGGCTACCGGCAAGGAAATCTGGAAAGCGCGCCTGCCGGTCGGCAGCCAGTCGGGCCCCATGTCGTACATTTCTCCCAAAACCGGCAAACAATATATTTTGATCAACGCAGGGGGAGCCAGACAGTCTCCTGATCGTGGCGACTACATCATTGCCTATGCGCTTCCCGATGATGCACGCAAGGAACAATAGCATATGCAATAGCGCGGCGGATGGGCCGGAACATGCGTCGCCACAACAGCATCCAAGAACAGCCCCCCGCCAGCAATGACCACAGACGGCGCTAGCGAGACTGTTCTTTGCTGAGATGGCTGTCAGGAGTCAGCGATGATGCGACCAGAGATTGGGCATCACACGATTATGTATCTGAAGTGTCCGTCACTCCAGGGAGTTTGCCAGGACCTGGTCCACAAAATCACCAGCATGCCCAACGTAACCGTGCGGTTCCAGCATTCGTTCGATGTCGGCCTCCTTCAGCCTTGCCGACACATCGGCATCCTGCAATAGCGCATCCTTCAATGAGCCTCCTTTTTCGAAGACTTCCATGCAAATACGATACACGATATCGTGCGCCTCCTGCCGGCCAAGCGTATCGCTCAGGCCCATCATCACCGCCTCCGACATCAATAACCCGTTCTGGGCAAAGAGATTCTTTTCCATATTCTCCGTACGTACACTCAGGCCACCAGTCACAAATATCATTTTTTTAACCGCGGCATGAGTCATATTGAACACTTTGCCGATAAACTCTCGTTCTGTCTGCAAAACCACTTTGTCGCGTTCATGATCTGCAACAATCGCTTCAATCGCCAGCGGCACGGTCGTTCTGACCAGCCGGGTAAGTGCGATAACACCCTCGCAGATTGGCGGGTTTCGCTTGTGAGGCATGGTGCTGCTACCAACCTTGCCAGGTGCGAATGGCTCTTCCAGTTCTGCGATATCCGTTTTCTGCAGGCTGAATATTTCATGGGCGATCTTTCCGGCAGTCCCGCAGGCAATGGCGAGTACACAAATCAGCTCTGCAATGTTGTCTCTTGATGTATGCCAGGTGATGCTCGGACATGACAGTCCGAGTTCGTCGAAAAGACGTCGCTGTACGTTCAGGCCCTGGTCGCCCAATGCGGCCAGGGTGCCGACAGCGCCAGAAAACTGTCCGACCAGCACGCGCTCACGCATCTGTTTCAGCCGCGCAAAGTTGCGCCTTAGCTCTTCAGCCCAGCCGGCAGCTTTGAACCCGAACGTGATCGGCAATGCATGCTGTCCGTGGCTACGGCCTACCATAACCTGGTCCCGATATGTCTGAGCCAGCGTACGCACATTGTCGTACAGCTGGCGATACGCGCCTTCAATTTCATCCAGCCCGTCTTTTACCTGGAGAATGGTGCCGGTATCCATAATGTCCTGGGTCGTCGCACCCCAGTGAATAAATTCACCGGTCTCGCCCTCACATGCCTTCTTCATTGCACGCAACAAAGGGACAATAGGATGGGCCGTTCTGTCCATTTCTCGTTTGAGTTCGGGCAGATCGATATTGTCTACTTTACTTTTGCGTTGAATTTCCTCTCCCGCTTCCTTGGGAATGATCCCCAGTTCTACCTGGACCTTGGCCAACGCTGCCTCCACGTCCAGCCAGCGTTGTACCGTAGATTCATCGCTGAATATTTCACGCATTCTGTCGGTACCGAACTGATCCCGAAACAATACGCTGTCAATGACATAAGCCCCCATTTTTATTCTCCTGCGGTGTTGCTATCATGTTGAACAAGGCGGTGTCGACTTACCCACCGGCGAAAATCATGCATCCAGACCCCAAGATCATTCACATCGGCCAGATTCAGGATGCGTTCGTGCAAGACGCCCAAACTTTCTGCGTCGTACCTGTCTTGCAGCAACGCGACGGATTTTTCGCACAATCGTTGCTGCTGCCGTTCAAGGTTTTTTTCGGGAATGCTGGCATCCACTGTCACGCTTTGTCGCGTCTGGTTAGTGAAAATCAAATCAATGCGCGCGTTGGCACGCGCCAGCGCCGGATCGCCGTTGACCACGATCCGATCACGCCATGCGGCGATAGTCTGATCGGTCAGACTTTCCGGAGAAAACGCCCGCTGGCTGGCCGTATCGACCCCTTCAAGCGCCAATGCCACCATATGACGAATACTGAAGCGGGCCTGGGCTGCAGTTTCAGGTGTCTGAATATTGCAGACAGATAGATATTGCGTCTCTACGCCCACCTGCACCGAACGAACCGACTCGATCCCAGGCTTACGAAATTGCAGGGCCGCTTCTATTGGAGCCTGAGTGCCATAGCACGAGGCGTGATACTTGAAAATCACGTCGCGAATATCCCAGTTGTCATTTGGTTTGGCTATGGCACCAGGATAAAGCTGGTCCGCATACAATTGCGCAAACCCCTCGGGAATGTCAAATACATCAGGTCTTGCATCGAAAGCGTGCTGCGCCAGACCGCTGGCAAAAAGACCATTGGCGCCAGCGCGCCCCGCATGCAAAGGCTTGCATGAGGTGCCGAAAGCAGCCCGCAACCCCCCGGTCTGGCTTGCCGTAATTCCGAATGCATGACACATTTGAGCAGGCGTCAACTTGCGCAACCAGCCGATCGCTGCCGTTGCGCCAAAACTGCCCAGCGTTGCCGTATTGTGCCAGCCCCGCCGATAATGACTTTCCCCCATCAGCGCAGCTAACCGCGTCTGCGTTTCCACGCCAATCACAAAGGCAGCCAATGCCTGTTTTCCCGAAAGCGAGGCATGCTCACAAAATGCAATAATGGCGGGCCAAAGAGGGACTGATGGGTGAACTCGCGATGGCAAATGAGCATCATCAAAGTCCAGGACATGACCAGCCGTTCCGTTTATAAGTGCCGCCTGCGTCAGGGAAACACGCGTCGCGCCTCCAAGAAGCGTTGCCTGCCCGGACCCCGGCTCTTCTTCAAGAAATGTGCGCAGCTTGGTCACTGCAGGATCATGCCACCCGGCCAACACCATCGTGACCCAGTCCAGCAATGAATGGCAAGCGATTGTCAATGCATCAGACGGCAACGTCGATTCGTCTACACCATGTCCCAGTTCTGCCAGCGTAGTGGTCAGATTTCTCTTCAAATCCGGTGTGTTCATGTTGTCGGATCCGAATCAGGGGCTGGCAGCAGACGCCGCTTGCGCATCAACGGAACCACGAAAGACAACAGAGCCAGCACCAGAAGCACGACGGTGATAGGCTGATGAAGAAAAATCATATGATCGCCCTCTGCAACGACCAGCGCCTGGCGATAGTTGGTTTCCGCCATTGGCAACAGCACCAGCGCCAGCACAATTGGCGCTAACGGAATATCCAGCTTGCGCAGCACATATCCTAGAAAACCAAAGACCAGCGTCACATAAACAGGAAACATGGAATTTTCTGACGCATAGGCGCCGACAATGGAAATCGCCGTAACGATGGCTGCCAGCAAAGACGTAGGGATATCCACAACCTTTACCCATAATCTGGCGCCAAGCAAACCAACAACCACCATCAACGGCACGCCGATAATCAGCGACGCAAACACTGAATAAGGGATCTCCGGATTTCTGACAAACAGTAATGGACCTGGCTGGATTCCCTGAATCATCAGAGCGCCAATCAAAATGGCCGCTGTCGCCGACCCCGGAATGCCAAGAGCCAATAATGGCGCCAGTGCGCCGGAAACGGCGGAGTTATTAGCCGATTCGGATGCCGCAACCCCTTTGGGATTACCTTTGCCAAACGTATCGGGATCACGAGATGCGCGTTTTGTTTCGTTGTAGGAAATGAGACTGGCAATGGATGCACCCGCGCCCGGTATCACGCCGATGATATAGCCGATGCCCGAACCGCGCAGAATCGTCATCCACAGATTTTTATATCGCGACCAAGGCACAGACCAAACCTTGTCCACTTTAATCGCCGATTCGGTGTTAGCCTGCCCTTCAAGCATGAAAAGGGCTTCAGATATCGCATACAGGCCGAGCAATGCGGGCACCAAAGGAATGCCATCAAACAAGTCTGGCGTAAACGCAAATCGTGGCGTGCCATTTTCCGGGTCCATGCCGATGACAGCGAAGACAACACCGATACATAGCGCAAGCAGGCCCCGCAATGCAGATCTGCCGCCAAGACTGCTGACCAGGCTCAATCCAAACACACCTAATGCGCAGTATTCGGTTGGCCCGAACTCCAGGGCAAACTCGGACAGAGGCACGGCAGTCACAATGAGCAGCAATGCGCTTAGCAACGCACCAATGCCCGAACTGATAATTGATATATGCAACGCAAACCCTGCATCGCCCTGTTTTGCCATGGGGTAACCGTCCCATGCAGTAGCAACCGCTGCGGCCGTTCCGGGGGTATTGAGCAAGATGGCGGTAATAGCGCCCCCATACTCTGCGGCCATATACAAGCTGACCAATGCCACCATGGCCACAACCGGATCAATGCCATAAGTAAATGGCACAAGCAGCGCAACGCCAAGACTGGGGCCCAGTCCTGGCATAGCGCCGATCAGATAACCGATCAACGTACCGCCTGCCAGCGCCAGCAGAACATAGGGATGCAAGACCAGTCCAAACCCATTCATCAGATCAGCAAACAAAGCCATTCTCCTAAGGAAACTCGACGCCGAGCAACAGCTGGAAGCACAGATAGATAAACAATACAAAACCAGCAGAGCACAGGATCAGGCGTACCGGCCGTCGCTCACCGCCAACCAGCATAAGTAGCGGAACTGCAAACAAAGACACAGCATAAAAACCAGCAATGGGGATGAGCAGGACGTAACCCATCATCACAAGCATGCCTGACGCAACGGCGGCAGGGCGCTGGATCTCGATGTTCGAAGCTATCCGTGCCGCCTGGAAAAATAGAACGACGCTGCAAATTATTCCCAGACCGGCGACCAGCATAGGCACTTTTCCGGGACCAACATCAACCGGATTGAGTGCAGGCGGAAATTCACGGCTTAACCAGGCGATCCAACTGAAGGCAACAAAACACACCACTGCAAACACCCTTGTGTATTTCTTTTCACAGAGCCAGGTTCCAGGCTGCACGCCCGGCAAGTAGTCGGTATTCACATGGACATTCATTTGAGCAGCCCCTGTTTTTTCAACCACACACTGCCTATGGCATCCATTTTCTGTATAAAGGCAGGGTACTGGTCGGGGCCCTTGTCGCCGGCAATCTGGGCGGTCTCTTTCATATATTTCTGAAAAGCCGGCGTTTGCATCGCTTTGAAAAAGCCGTCAGCCAATTTCTTCTGAATATCCATAGGGATATCCTTTGGACCAAAAATACCGCGTATTTGCTTCCAGGTGGCGTCAACCGGATAACCAGCCTCAGCGTAGGTCGGCGTGTCAGGCAGAGAGTCCACACGTGATTCGTTCAAGATGCCCAGAATACGCACCCGCCCTGCCGCGGCAAACTGCAACGCCGGACCTGGATTGGTATTGACCACATCAATATGCTTGCCCAGCAATGCAGTCATGGCTTGCGGTCCT
>DATGQC010000572.1:0-6913 GCA_035304425.1 Advenella sp. | reverse complement strand
AAAAAACTGCAGGATGCAGTGCCCGCCGGGGTGCGTCTGGTGGTTGCTGAACAAAACGACCAGTTTTCCATTCCATGGCGCATCTCCGGGCTGGGCGCCGGCGCGCCATACAACATCACCTTTGCCAATTTCAACGGCGGGCCGGCGGTCTTGGAAGCGCTGGTGGCCGGCGCGGTCGATGTCGGCTTCATTGGCGAAGCGCCGCTGCCGATTGCGCTGGCGGCGGGCGTCAAGGATCTGAAGGTAATTGCCGCTATTGCCAATCCGGGTAGTCCGGGCAATATCTTTCTGGTGGCGCAGCCCGGTAGCGGCATTCAGAAAGCGACCGATCTGGCGGGTAAAACTGTCGCCTATCCGCCTGGTACGGGTCGCCACATGATCCTGAGCGGTATCCTGCATGCAGCCGGCCTGGATATTCGCAAAGATATTCGCAGCGTGGCGCTGGCCGGATCCGAAGTAGCGCCCACATTCGCTTCGCGCTCGGTGGACGCGGCCATCGTTCTGGGCCAGCAATTATTCAGATTGGGCAGCCCGCCGATTATTGAAGACGGCACGGGACATAACTGGGGCCTTAATGTGCTGGTGACGCGGCAATCGGTACTGGATGACCCGATCAAAGTGCAGGCGCTGGCCGATCTGACGCGACGTGCGGTGCAGGTTCTGAACTGGCAGCATCGCCACGCTGCCCAATGGATCAGCGCAAGCTACGTGAAGCAGCAAGGGTTGACATTCGAACAGGGTAAATATTTGTATGAGAAATCGGGACTGGGCGCCTACTACCCGATAGAAAGCCGGCTCGGACAGATTTATCAGCAGATTGCTGATGGTCTTTATGAAACCGGTGCATTGCAGAAACAGGTAACGATCGCTCCCTTTCTGGATGCGCGATTCAACGATATTGTCGTTACCCAGAATCGCCTGGATGGCACTGTGCCGAAGCGGCTCGAGAACGATCGGCACGCAGTGATTTCATCACAGGTCGCGTCGACGCTGACTGCCGACGCCAAGGCCGATGTCACCCCGGACGCGATCACCCGACCGGACCTGGCGACGCCTTGAAATTGCAGCATGTTCTATAACCTGAGGTTGCCTCAGGGCAATCTTCTAAAAGGATCAGATATGTCATATGTATTAGAAGCAACAGATGTACAGGCGGTGGCCGCTGCTCCGGCTCCCGGACGGCAGCTTGCCATCACACCGCTGACTGCACATATTGGTGCGCAAATAGATGGGCTGGATTTGCGCTTTGCCCTGACATCATCGCAGATTGCGGGTATTCGGGCTGCATTGCTCAAGTGGAAAGTCATCTTCTTTCGCAATCAATACCTGAGCCATGAACAGCATGTTGCATTCAGCAGGCAATTTGGCCAGTTGACGGTTGGTCACCCGGTCTTTGGCTATGTGCCAGGCCATCCCGAAGTCTACTCCGTCGGCCGTAATCGCAAGGCCAACCGCTTTGATGGTCAGCGCCTGGTGCGTCCCTGGACCGGCTGGCATACCGATGTGACTGCCGCGGTGAATCCGCCTTTTGCATCCATCCTGCGTGGCGTGACTATTCCCCCTTATTCGGGTGATACGCAATGGACCAATCTGGTCGCTGCCTATCGAGGGTTGTCGCCGACCCTGCGCACGTTCGTGGATACGCTGGTGGGTGAGCACCGTTTTGCACCGCCCGACGGTGCGCAGGCCAAGACGGCATTTGAGCAGGATGTAAGAAAACGGCCCCTGGTCAGCCACCATCCGCTGGTCCGGGTGCACCCCGAGACTGGTGAGCGGGCGCTTTATGTCAGTCCGTCGTTTCTCAAGCATATTGTGGGTCTTGCACCGCGCGAAAGCGAGCAGTTATTGCAGTTGCTGTTTGAACATGTGATCCGACCGGAATACACTGTACGTTTCAAATGGGAACCAGGATCGATTGCATTCTGGGATAACCGCTCCACAGCCCATCTGCCACCGGTGGATATTTTTGACACGGCGTTTGATCGCCAGCTTTACCGTACCACGCTGGTGGGCGATATCCCGGTGGGGCCGGATGGCACCGCATCGGTGGCTGTTGAAGGGGAGCCGGTTCTGGCGCATAGTGCCGATTGACATGACGTAACACTATTTAGTAACAATCAGTTTGCAATCGTGGATGTTGGTTTTGCAAGGTTTTACCACCGGTCCGGCCCGTTGTCTCCTCCAGGCGGATCGGTGGCTTTTCATCAATGACGGGTGCGCGCCACCTGCGCAATATGACCGCTTTCGTATAATGTGTTTTCCAGCATCAATACACGATTGACTTGGCCACATTGGGGGTGTATCACATTCCTGTATCAGTCAGAGTTTATGTCTTGACGCAGTGCATTGTTAAACACCAATCAAACAGCGGTCTCGGGCACGACCTTGACAGCCTATGGCATTGTTGACGTGATCGGGAACATGGAGAACCCATGTAATGAATAAAAGAAAAATAACAAAATATCTGTTTCTGGCAGGTATTTATATTGTTATTTATCGTTGCCTTGTTGTCTATCACCCCCTGCTTTTTCTGACGAACGATCAAGGCGCTGCATTTAACGAATTTTTAGTGTCTCTGGGTAATCCTAACGCGCCAGAAGCGTATTTGTTTGTGTTTAATTCGGTCTAGATTTCGGTCCACATCGTTGCTGCTTTCATTATTCTCCAGATATTGGTTGGGCTGTTCAGATTAGGTCGGCGTCTTTACCGACAACTCGGACAAAAAAATAAGAAGACGCAACTGTGATGATGTAAAACACGTTGGCGTGGAACTTGCGGCAACCGGTAAGCATGTTCTACCTCAAAAGCGTTGGTCTGCCTCTTTTGCCACCGATCCGAAGGGCTATTGATACTTCTATTGCTGCTTGTCAGATCGGTGGTTTTTTATTGATGCTGCGCCTGGCGCCTTGATGCACACTCTGGACTGTCGAACTGTATATCCGCCACGGCTTATGCCAGAGCCAGGCAAGGTCGCAAAGCCGCTGGCCGTGTGCTTTCACGATTATGCAGGCAGATCAAACACCAGCACTTCGGCGTCGCTGCCGTTTTCCAGGACCACGGATTTTTCATTCGTGATTTTCAGGGCATCGCCTGCCTGCAACTGCCTGCCATTGACCGTCACGCTGCCTCTGGCCACATGCACGTAACCGGCGCGTCCGTCAGCCAGTTCATGCTTCAGTGCAGGATCGGCATTCAGGATGCTGGCATATATTCTTGCATTCTGATGGATCAGCACTGAACCTTGCGCCCCATCGGGCGAAGCGATCAGGCGCAAGAGCCCTTTTTTCTCTGCCGGTGCGAAGTGTTTCTCTTCATAGTCTGGTGCGATACCGGCCCTGTCCGGTTCAATCCATATTTGCAGGAAGTGTACCGGTTGCTCCGTCGAATCATTATATTCGCTATGCATGATGCCGATCCCGGCGCTCATGCGCTGCACGTCGCCATAGCCAATGGCTGATCCGTTGCCCATACTGTCGGAGTGGGCCAGCTTGCCTTCCAATACATACGAGATAATCTCCATGTCGCGATGACCATGCTTGCCAAAGCCGCGTCCGGGTTGCACCCGGTCCTCATTGATCACAAGCAGCGGACCAAACCCGGTATGAGCAGGGTCATAATAGCCGCCAAATGAGAACGAGTGGCGGGAACTTAGCCATCCGTGCTCGGCAACACCGCGATCTTCACTTTTTCTGATTTCCAGCATTTTGGTTATTCCTTGATAAATGGGTTAGGGCGCTTCGGAGGCGATGCCCGAGTTGCGCTTGCGACAAATCTGCATTTGAATGCAGCGTACGCTGCGTTGCACCACTGATACGGTTATTGTATGGGGTATAGTAGCGATTCTGAAGAGCGAAATTCGGAACTCTTTTTCCTTAATCTGGAACAATCGCAACCGTCATGGCACTCAACGCAAACGACCTTATTCTTTTTGCTCAGGTCATGGATTCCGGCAGTTTTTCCGCCGCCGCAGACCGGCTCGGCCTGCCTAAGTCCACACTGTCGCGCCGCATCAGCGGATTGGAGACAGAGTTGGGCGAGCGCCTGATTACCCGTAGCACGCGCAAGCTGATGATCACAGAGTTCGGCAGCGAGGTGCTTGAACACGCCCGGCGACTGGTCGATGAGACGGAAACGACAATGGCATTTGCCCGAAACCGGCAGGCAACTCCACAGGGAACATTGCGGGTGTCATTTCCTCCGGATTTTTTTGAACACGCCCTTGCCGAGTTTTTGCCTCTGTTTTCAGAGCAGCATCCGAATGTGCGACTGGAACTGGATCTGTCGGCCAGGCGCGTAGACCTGCTGGCAGAACGATTCGATGCCGCCATTCGTGTGGCCACCTCTTTACCCGATGATAACAGCCTGGTCGCGCGTCGCCTGGCGACACTGGTAACATCCCTGTACGCCAGCCCGTCCTATATGAGCAAGTATGGTCCGCCTCAAGAGCCCGCCGATCTGAAAACCCATCGTGGTCTGATGCTGATGAATAGCATGGGCGACATCCGGCGCTGGCGATTGAGCCGCGGCACTGATTTCTGGGAGGGCTCGCCGGCTTGCATGTTCAGCTCAAACTCCCTGGGTCTGCAGCGAACCATGGCGCTCCATAGCATGGGGATTGGGGGCTTGCCTGAACCCATGGCCAGACCGTTTGTTGATAACGGTACGCTGGCGCCCGTTTTGCCAGGCTGGCATCTACCGGAAGCGATTGTCTGGTGCGTTACGCCCGGCCGCCGTCTACTGTCGCCGGCCACACGGGCATTTATTGAAGTCTTCAGCCAGGTCATGAAGCGAAACGCCGCTTACCGAATTGCGGATATCAAAGCGGTGCTGGCGAGCCAACCATAATCATCCGCCGTACCAATCGATTGTTAACAGCGCCTTCCACGAAGAAAAAGCCATATTCATAGTTGAATATGGCCCTTCTTTTACGCTATGCCAGTTGTAATAGCTGGCGCCTTCCTGACTTAGTCGCCCAGGTATTCGTCAGCGGGGTGCTCTGCCTGATAGGCAGCCAGATCGCGTTGTACATCAGCACGGCTATCGGTGCTGCGCACAAGAATGGCAGGGTAGGAAGTATCGTTGGTATCGTTCTGATCAACGATCAGATTTTGTTGTACGGGGCTGACCGCATTTTCAGGAAAGCCATATTGGCTCTCTGAAAAACCAGCAGCATGGGCGGCGCCCGCAGCAAAAGCGGCACCAAACAGAAGGGAAGCAAGTACGTTTTTCATGATTGTTAACTCCATAAGTGATCGATTGAAATCTGCTTCAGGCGAGTCGGTTATGACGCACTGCAAATTTCAGTGAGTTCATTATGGACTTCTGGAATCGATAGAAAAATACTTATTACAGAATTGTGAATTCCATATATGGAACAATCTTGAGGATAAAACGGCAATTGATTTTAACTAATTCCATATTTGGAATAAACTATCGCCAGTATACACTACGCCTGCAGCGCGATTTTTTTATTTTTCCAGTAAATATTGCTGCGCGTCATTGCTCGTTTCTGCATTTGGCGCCTGGTCTGCCAGCCCGTGGGCCCGCTTCCTGGTGGTAAACGCGTCGCTGTTTGTGCCGGGTGCTTTTCTGGATATGGCCGCTACCATCCTGATCCGTACCCCCCATTTTCCTGCCGATCTGCATGCCGTATGGGATGGGCCGGTCCAATTCGGGATTGTGATGCTTCTTCATTGCGCTTAGGGCCAAAATAGGCCGCCGGTGGGCGCAACGTAGTGTGTTGGCGCGCGATTGGCCAGGCATCGGTGAGTACTATGAGGTTCACTGTCCGGCCGTTCTACCGGGCATTGATTCTTGTCCTGGCGCTGGTGACCTATGCGCCTGCCGTTGCCGGCGTTGCTGCTGTAAGACGCTCTGATATGAAGCAAGGCCACGCATAGCTGAAAATATGCGTGGCCCGTTCCCTGGTAATGCCAGTTGTGATAGGGGAATGTAATTTGTGCCGGTCCCGCCCGATACCGCATCCGGCATCGGGCGGGAGGATACCCCTGATCAGCGCTTATGGCTTGACGATACGCCAAGCGCAAAGGCTGGCGCTGCTGGTCTGGCCTTGAACTGGAAGTCGGCAGGCTTGGGCGCCGCATCATTCACAGTCCGGTTCGGATCAATCATCAGCGCTGCGATGGCGCCTATCAGCAGCAAGCCGCCGGAAATCAGAAACGGCAAGGTATAGTTACCCGTCGTCTGGATCAGGAACCCGAAGACCACAGGCGAAATCGCACCGGCAAGGCCAAATCCGGAGTTCATCATCCCGCCGGCCGTGCCGGCATACTTGCCGGCGATGTCCATGGGCAGACTCCACAGTACCGGGTTGGTCAGTTCAAGAAAGAAAAAGCAGGCCGAGATAAGAATGATTGCGATCAGCGGATCACGGATGAAGATCATGGGCATAATGCACAGGAAAGCCAGAAACAGGCCCAGCGAGAGTACCGATACACGGGCAAAGCGCAGGCGTTTGGTGCGGATATACAGTTTATCCGAGATCACGCCGCCCAGGGTGTCGCCGATCACGCCGGCCAGCAGCGGCAGCGTCGTAAACAGCGCCATCGCTTTCAGATCGAAGCCTCTGTCGTCTTTCAGGTATGACGGCAGCCAGGTCAGAAACACCCACAGAGACCAGCCGTAGCAAAAATCCACAAAAGTAACCAGCCACATCTTGCTGATCATGTCTTTCCATGGGGTTTTGCCTGAAGCCTTGTTCTTGCGGGCCGGCTCGCCGATTTCCTCCAGTTCTGCCGGCGTAATGGTTTTGTGTTGATGCGGGGTATCGGTAAACAGAAGCAGATAAGCAAGCGTCCATAACAGGCTGATGGCCCCCAACACAATAAACGCTTCGCGCCAGCCGGCGTAATACACGATGGCCAGCACGACCGGCGGGGTAATGGCGCCGCCC
>DATGQC010000571.1:0-4992 GCA_035304425.1 Advenella sp. | reverse complement strand
TCGTATTATCAAGTGAAATCAGGTGGAGACTCGGCGGCACTCAAAGGCATCATGAAGGCGTTGTTGGCATTGGACCAGACACGCCAGGGGGTCATTGATCACGATTTTATTGCGGAGCATACACAAGGATTTGCTGAGTTTTCTCAGGACCTGCGTGACACATCGTGGGAAAAAATAGAGAAAGAGAGCGGTTTGCCGCGTGCCGACCTGGAGCTCGTGGCAGCGGCCTACGCCAAATCCCGGGCAACGATTGTCTCCTATGGCATGGGAATCACACAGCACAATAAAGGTACGGCGAATGTTCGACTGATTGCCGATTTGCTTCTGATGCGCGGCAACTTCGGCAAACCGGGCGCAGGCATTTGCCCATTGCGCGGCCATTCCAATGTCCAGGGCAACCGCACAGTCGGCATCACTGAAAAACCGTCAGGGCAGTTTTTGCAGAATCTGGAAAAGGTATTCGGATTTGCGCCACCCCAGGAACATGGACACGATTCTGTGAGAGCAATGCAGGCAATGGTCAAGGGACAATCCAGGGCGCTGATCTGTCTGGGAGGAAACTTCGCCGTGGCATTGCCCGATCCAGCGCAGTCATTTCAGGCGATGAAGCAACTGGACCTGAGCGTCCATATCGGTACCAAGCTGAACCGTTCCCATTTGCTTGTGGCTAAGGAAACCTTTGTACTTCCTTGCCTGGGCCGTACCGAGCTTGATATTCAGGCAGGTGAGCGCCAGTCTGTAACAGTAGAGGATTCCATGTCCATGGTGCACGCCTCATCGGGCAAACTGAAACCCGCATCCGAGTTTCTCAAGTCTGAGCCGGCGATCATCGCGGGGATGGCTATGGCCACGATACAGCACAGCAAGGTCCGGTGGCAGGATCTGGTAAACAACTACGATGCCATTCGTGATTTGATCGAACAAACCATTCCGGGTTTTGACAACTACAATAAGCGAATCAGGATTCCAGGCGGATTTCGTATGCCATTGCCGCCCACTGAGCGCAAATGGGCAACAGAGTCAGGCAAAGCCATGTTTTCGGTATTCAAAGGGGTAAGCGAAGACGCAGAGGTGGATGCAGAAGATGTGCTTCGTCTTATTACGCTGCGTAGCCATGATCAATACAACACGACGGTATATGCGCTGGATGACCGCTACAGAGGGGTGTTTGGCAGGCGAGATGTCTTGTTCATGAACGACATTGATCTGAAAAAACACAAACTCGAGCATGGCGATCTGGTCGATATCGAGACCGCCGTTTCGGACAGAAAGCTCAGCATGTCCGGGATGACCGTGATTGCCTATGATATTGCGCCCGGCTCGGTTGGCGCCTATTATCCCGAAGCCAATGTGCTCGTACCACTGGATTATTTCGATCAGGACAGCGGGACGCCATCGTACAAATCAGTTCCGGTAAGGGTGACGCTGAGCAATAAACACAATCGTTTGCCATGAGATTGGCACGGGAGCGGCAGGCCGGGTCAGGCAATATTGCCGGCGTTTGCGAACATGACATCACTTTTGAGCCCGCCATGGCGCTCGCGATGTATCCTCCGGAACCGGTGTGTCCGAGTGTAGGGCGGGATTGCGCCACGTCATTTTGCACGTGAACCAGACGCGGGTTGTGTGAGAAGAGTCTGCTCCAGGAACGTCTCCATTGCTTCCTCTACTGTTGTTGCGCCATTCTGTTCATGGTATGCGAGCGCATTTGCAGGATAAAAATGGGTGGCGCCCTGAACGCGCACTGCTTCACAAAGCCCCCCCAGGCTTCTGAGGCGGGCTACGATGGTCGACGTGTTCGTTCTGATGTAGTCCAGGTCATTGTCGGCGTGAATAAAGAGCACAGGCGGCAAGCGGCTTGAGTTGCTGGCGTGTTTTTCCAGATCGCTGATGTCTATGTAGCCTGACAGGGATACGACTGCGGCGACGGTTTCTCGTTCGCCTAAAGCAACATTCAAGGCGGTGCGGGCCCCGGCCGAGAATCCCCCGATGGCGATCTTTGCGGTATCGATATTCCATTGCTCTGCTTTGCGCCGCACAAAACTCACGGCGAGCCGCATATCGTCGCTTGCCGCTTCAATGCCGCGCCACAACAATTGCTGGCTTGCTTTGGGTAATCCCATGAGTCTTCGTACTTCGTCCACGCGTGAACGCGGAATCGTGTTTGGATCGAACACAACAGGCGTGCATCCAGGCTCCGGATTCTCCGGAATTAAACGATAATCGATGGAGCAGGTAATGAATCCGCGTCTGGCGAACGCCTGGCAGTACCAGGCTACCGAGTTATTTTGCGCTGGCGGCTCTCCAAAAGTGTCGTCTTCCTTCGTACCGCGGTGAAAGGCGCCGCCGAAGGCCATAATGAGCGCAGGACATTTTTGCGTGTTATCACTGCGTATGGGTTCATAAAGATCAAGTGTCAAATTACGAAGCCTGATCTGTCCGTCTGACTCAGGCTGGATTGCGCCGGTCCCGTACACGATATCCTTGCTGATTCTGACAGGATAGGATGTTGAGTTCATGTTAGCCATTGATGTGAATATATTCAGGAAATGTCTTAGTTGACTGTAGCGCCGGAATCTTTAGCGATTTTGCCCCAGAGCTGAACATCGTTGTTGAATGTATGTTGCCATTGGCTGGCAGTGGTCGGGGGAGAAATAGGGATTGAACCGCTTCTGGTAATGAGTGAGCGTATTTCAGTGCTGGCGGCGACTTTGTTCGTGGCGGCATTGATTTTTTCGACAATCTCGGGCGGCATGCCTGCCGGTCCAAACAGCCCATACCAGCCTACCGCATCAAAGGAAATGTGCTGCTGACTGAGCGTGGGAATGTTCGGCAATTCCTGGGTACGAGCCGGCCCTGTGATTGCCAGCGCCTTTAATCTGCCACTTTTTACCAGAGGCATCATTGAGACAACATCAAGTATGCCTATGGTGACGTCCCCTGAAAGAATATCTGCCAGAGCCGACTGGCCGCCCTTATAGGGCACTTGTCTCATTTTTATGTGTGCAAGCTCCTGGATCTTTTCGCCCACTAAATGAGGTGGGGAGCCCATCCCGAAAGTGGCGTATGTGGTGTCCGAGCCGCTTTTGCTTGTTGCGGTAATCAGATCCTGGATGTTATTTAGTGGAGACTCGGGGCGGGTTACAACTAATAGCGGCACCGTAGCTATCTCAGTAATAGCCGTAAAGTCCTTCACGGGATGGAACGATAGGTCTTTGAATAGCGCCGGAGCGATGGCAAATGGCGCAGCAGTGAGCATTAACGTATAGCCGTCGGCAGGCGCTCTCGCAACGGCGGCAGCGCCGATATTGCCGCTGGCCCCGCTTCTGTTTTCCACAAAAACCGTCTTGCCCAGGTCTGCGGTCAGGGCCTGCGCAAGTTTGCGCGCCACAATGTCTGTACCACCGCCCGCAGGGAAGGGAACCACCAATTTAATCTCACGCGCAGGAAAATCTGTGGACGCCGCCCAAGACAGCGCTCCGACGCATGTTACGCAAATGCCCAGCGATAGTTTCATGAACCAGTTCATTGACGTTCTCCACATTTTAAGTAGTGTTAGAATCATGAACCTATTATCGATAAAGATATACAGTGAAATAGCGATAGATCCATAAGGAATTGCTATGGAAATGAAAGAGAGTAAGCTGGCGCTCAGGCTTCGCCGGCTCAAATTACTGCATTTCGAAGTGGTTATCGCGGTGGCGGAAACCGGCAGCCTGACCGCAGCGGCAGCGGTATTGGGGCGCAGTCAGCCCGCTGTCTCGCAGCAACTGGCCGAGGCCGAAGATGCGCTGGGCGTACAATTATTTTCCCGGGGCAGACAAATCAAAGCGACGATATACCTGCCCACCGTCTTGCAGTATATGCGACGGTCCGTAAACGATTCCTGGCAATTAAAAAACGAGCTTGAAACCCTGTCGCAAAGCGGCCGAAGGCTGCTGCGCATAGGAACCATGCCTGTCACGGCCACTGTACTGATACCGAGTACGATCATTTATTTACGTGAACACGGCGAACGCATCCAGCTGGAGATTGTTGAAGATATCGCGGCCGGGTTGTGGGCGCGATTCGAGCGCAATGAAATAGACTTGATCGTTGGAAGGCTGGATGAACGTGCCTATGCTGAAGGCGTAAGCGCAGAGGCAATCTTCGAAGATCCGCATTGTGTTGTGGTTAATCATCAGCACCCGCTACTTAAACGCAAACAGCCCCAGTGGGAAAATACCAAGAACCATCCCTGGGTGATGCCGCCACGCGGCACAGTATTGCGTCGTGCCGTTGACGCTACGTTTCTTGATCTGGGTTTGAGTCCACCCATTGCGTGGATTGAGTCGGCATCGCCCACTGTTAATCTCTCTCTTACAGCAAAGACGGATTGCCTGACGGTTATCTCCAGGAGTGCGGTGCGCCAATATATCAGCCTGAATACCTATTCGATTTTGCCCTTACGACTAAAGTATGAAGTGGGGCCGATTGGCATGGCATGGGCGACGAATCGTCTGGACCCCACTTTAAAGACGGTGGTGGCGTCACTGCGCCAGGTGGCCGGCCAAATCAATCCAAACTTACCAAAGGCTGCGGATTGAAATCCATAGCTGGAAGTAGAGGCGAATTCTGAGGAACGCTTTGAGGGTTCAATGGTACCGTTTTTTCGGAATGTAAAATGTCACATGAATATCGGGCATACAAGCACGCAGGAGAGCGGGTGCAGAAGTCGTATTTTGGCTTAGTGTCGAACCTCTACGATAACGGCTTTCGTGCTCAATTCATCCAGCATTTCATGGATCTTTGCCTTGTTATCTTTATCCAGATTTGCATCCCATTCATCCAGTAAGAAATATTTAATATTTGGATATGTGGAAATTTCATTCAGCACCGCTAACATGCTCTGTCCGGTCGACAATGCTCCGGTTTCAGTGTTCCAAACCAGCTCATTCATGGAAGCAGGCAGGTAGAATGCATTCCTTGCAAAGTGTTTCTTCAAATACAAAA
>DATGQC010000570.1:0-3466 GCA_035304425.1 Advenella sp. | reverse complement strand
AACTCGGCACGCTGAAAACCTTCAGGCAACTGTTCGCGAACGGTTTGCTCAATCACGCGCGGACCGGCAAAACCGATAAGCGCTTTGGGCTCTGCAATGACAACATCACCCATGAAAGCGAAGCTTGCAGACACCCCGCCCATCGTCGGGTCGGTGAGGACACTGATAAATGGCAACCCTTCCTGAGACAGACGGGTCAGCATGGCGTTGGTTTTTGCCATTTGCATCAGCGAAAACAGGCTTTCCTGCATGCGGGCGCCGCCAGAGGCAGCGACACAGATAAACGGTGTCTTGTTCTGGATGGCTGCGCGAACGCCGCGCACGAAACGCTCGCCCACCACCGAGCCCATGGAGCCGCCCATGAAATCGAATTCAAAGCAGGCAAGCACAACCGGAACTGTACAGATGCTGCCGCTCATGACGACCAGCGCATCGGATTCGCCTGATTTTTGCGTCGCTTCGGCCAGCCTTTCAGGATACTTGCGACTATCCTTGAACTTGAGAGGATCGGTAGAGCGAATGCCCTCGCCTATTTCCACACGGCCATCGGCGTCCAGCAGCGAATCAATCCGCGCACGCGCATTCAAGCGCATATGGTGGCTGCATTTGGGGCATACATGGACCGTCTCGACCAGGTCGTCGTTATACAGCACCGACTCGCAGGATGGGCATTTGACCCATAACCCTTCGGGCACACGTCGCCCCTGCTGCTCGGTCTTTTTGTTAATGCGCGGTGGAAGAATCTTGTCTAGCCAACTCATTGTCAATCCTTATTTCTGAATGCTTATTTTCTGTTCTGATCCAGCGCCTGCCGGATCTCGCGCAACCAGTCCACGGCAGCGCTTACTGCCACGTCTGACGGGTTGGCCGATGGTTGTTGGGCGATCGCCTGTGTCATGGTTTCGATCAGGCGACTACCGATAACGACTGCGTCGGCGGCTTCGGCAACCTGTACAGCACTGGCTGCATCGCGAATGCCGAAACCGACGCCAACCGGAATGGATACATGTTTCTTGATGCTTGCGACCCGTTCGCGCACCTGGCTGATATCAATGGCCGACGAGCCGGTGGTGCCTTTGAGGGACACGTAGTAAAGATAGCCTTCGGCCCGTTTTGCCACTGCCTGGATCCGCGCCTCGGTCGAGGTCGGCGAAAGCAGGAAAATAGGCGAAATCCCCTGGGCGCGAAGATCGCCCGCAAAGTCATCATATTCTTCCGGGGGACAATCTACAATCAATATCCCGTCCACACCCGATTTGCCGGCCTGCGCAGCAAACTGCTGCTGCCCCATGGCTTCAATCGAATTGGCATACCCCATCAACACGACCGGGGTGCTTTGGTCCATCTTGCGAAAGACGGCAACCATATCCAGCACATCGCGCAAGCCCACGCCCTGAGCAATGGCGCGTGCTGTGGCCTGCTGAATCACCGGGCCGTCGGCCATGGGATCGGAAAACGGCACGCCCAGCTCGATAATATCGGCCCCGGCCCTGACCATCCCGTGCATAAGCGGAACAGTTGCCGCCGGGCTCGGATCGCCTGCCGCGATATAAGGAATCAGGGCGGTGCGCCGCCCCAGCCTTGCAAATGTTTTATTGATCCGTTGCTGGCTCATTGCCGTTCCTTACAACGCAATGCCGGTATATTCGGCAACGGTATGCATATCCTTGTCGCCGCGACCGGACAGGCACACCAGCAAAATGGCTTCGCGCGCCAGGGTGGGAGCCAGCGTGGCGGCGTAAGCCAGCGCATGTGCCGACTCCAGAGCCGGCATAATGCCTTCCAGGCGGCAGCACTGGCCAAACGCATTCACGGCAGCATTGTCGTCTACAGCCACATACGTGGCCCGTTTACTGTCGTGCAACCAGGCATGTTCAGGCCCGACACCGGGATAATCGAGCCCCGCCGATACAGAATGCGTTTCCTGAATCTGCCCGTCGCGACTCTGTAATACGTAGGTGCGATTGCCGTGCAAGACCCCTACCTGGCCGCCGTTGATAGAGGCGGCGTGTCGCGGCGTATCCAACCCCTGCCCTGCTGCTTCTACGCCGATCAGCCTGACTTTGCCGTGGGACAAATAGGGATAAAAAATGCCCATGGCGTTTGAACCGCCACCAATACAGGCGATGACAGCATCCGGCTGGCGCCCGGCGCAGGCCGGCATCTGCTCTATGCACTCCTGACCGATGATTTGCTGGAAATCACGCACCATGGCCGGATAAGGATGAGGACCAGCTACCGTGCCGATAATGTAATAGGTGTCGTCAATGCGCGTAACCCAGTCGCGCATGGCTTCATTCAGGGCGTCCTTGAGCGTTCGCGAACCGGACTCCACCGGCACCACCGTGGCCCCCAGCAACTTCATCCGGTACACGTTGGAAGCCTGCCGGCGCACGTCTTCGGCGCCCATATAAATCACGCATTCCATGCCATAGCGCGCAGCCACCGTTGCCGTTGCGACGCCATGCTGCCCCGCGCCGGTTTCAGCAATAATGCGCTTTTTGCCCATTTTGCGCGCCAGCAGGATCTGCCCGATGCAATTGTTGATCTTGTGCGCACCGGTGTGGTTCAGGTCTTCGCGCTTGAACCAGATTTGCGCCCCGCCCAGTTGTTCAGACCAGCGGCGGGCATGATAAACCGGGCTGGGACGGCCCACAAAATGCGCCAGCTCGTAGCGGTACTCGGCGACAAAATCAGGATCTTCCTTGTACTTTTCATAGGCTTGATTCAGTTCCGAAACAGCGTGCATCAGCGTTTCGGCGACAAAAATGCCACCGTAACGACCGAAATGGCCCCTGTTGTCGGGAAAGGAATAAGCAGTCAAATTGGCTCCTGGCGTCGCGCTCAGACGAACAGTAAAGGGCTATTTTACATGTTTTAACAGCGTGTAGCGCTGATAATTCCGGGGATATCCAATATGGCGTTCATGGCCTTTCGCAGCTGTTCGCCGTCTCGTACCTCCACCGTGAAATGCAAATGGGCAATTGAGGCTTTGCTCTGGGTATTGACGCCTACAACATTCAGTTTCATACGGGAAAACAATTCGGTCAGGTCTTTGAGCAGGCCGCTGCGATCCTGCGAATGGATGGCAATGTTGACCGGATAAACCGTATCCCCGGTGTCTCCCCAGGCCACTTCAATGACTCGCTCCGGACTTTTGTTTTTCATCACCGCAAACGACGGGCAATCGCTGCGGTGAATGGACACGCCCCGCCCGCGCGTGACAAAGCCGCTGATCGGGTCCGGTGGCGCCGGATGGCAGCAGCGCGCCAGCTGCGTGAGCAGTGAATCGACACCCACCACCAGCACGCCGCTTTTGCCGGTTTTGACCGCGCTTTGCGCCCCCGACTCGCGCGCCACGATGGTATCGTACGCCGCGCCGGGGTCAGGGTCGGGCTCCTGAAAGGCGGTCGCAATCTGGCGCAGACTGAATTCATCCTTGGCAACGGCGACATACAGATCATCG
>DATGQC010000569.1:0-5165 GCA_035304425.1 Advenella sp. | reverse complement strand
GGGCGGCGCGCGGGCCTGATGTCCCTGCTGGGCGTGCTGCTGGGTTTCATCTTTTATATGGTCAGCGCCGCACTGGGTATCACCGCATTGCTATTTGCGGTCCCATACGCTTACGAGGCGCTTTGCTATGGCGGCGCCCTGTACTTGCTTTATATGGCCTGGCAGGCTGTGCGTCCGGGTGGCCAGTCTCCATTTCAGGTGAAAAAACTGGCGCCCGACAGCCCCAGAAAACTGTTTTTGATGGGCTTTCTGACGAACCTGCTGAACCCTAAAATTGCAGTCATGTATCTTTCCCTGCTGCCGCAGTTTGTTGATCCGGAAAAAGGCAGCATTCTGGCCCAGTCACTGGCGTTGGGATCGGTGCAGATTGCTGTCAGCATCAGTATAAATATGCTGATTGTCATTCTGGCAGGCAGCATTGCCTCGTTCCTGGCGACCCGTCCGACCTGGGTAGTGGTGCAGCGTTGGCTGATGGGCACGGTGCTGGCGGGGCTGGCGATCAGAATGGCGCTGTCAGCCAGACGCTGACTCTAGTCACAGGCACGACAGCGACGGAAATGAGGAGGTTTGTCGTTTATCTCCCGTCCTATTTATGATCCAGCATTGCAGGCAGTATCCCGCCTTTGCGCCAGACCGCTTCTTCATGCGCTGTATTTAACCGCGCCTGCACACGAAATTGTTTTACCTCGCCCGTTCGTGCATGGATCTGGCCGTTTATCCAACTTAGCGGCGCCATATGGTCAGGTATATCAATGTCCAGTCTGCAGTCACCGGTAATACCCAACGTGTGACGAGTAACGCCAGGCTCAAACTGCAACGGCAGCACGCCAGTATTGACAAGATTGGAGCGGTGGATACGTTCAAAGCTTTCTGCCAGCACCGCCTGCACGCCAAGCAGGCGCGTGCCTTTGGCGGCCCAATCACGGGACGATCCCGTTCCGTATTCCCGGCCGGCGACAACCACGGCAGCAATACCATGTGACAAATAGTGCATCGCCGCATCGTAGATTGACGCAATTTCATGCGATGACTGAATCACGGTGCTGCCGGCAGGACCGTTGGGCAGAAGTTCATTGACCAATCGCCCGCCCGTAAAGGTGCCGCGCATCATGACTTCGTGATTGCCCCTGCGCGCGATGAAGGTATGCAAAGCTGCAGGAGCAACACCGCAGGCAAGAAGGTAATCACCCGCAGGGGTGCCCGGGCGAATGGCGTCTGCGGGCGAGATATTGTCAGTGGTGACGCTATCGCCGAGTATCAACAGAGCGGCAGCATGGCGCAAACTGCGGTCATGTGCAGGGGGGCGATGATCTATATAAGGAGGGCGGCGGATATAGGTGCTGTCGGTGTCCCACTTATACAGGGTCGTTCCCCCCGCGGGGAGCGCCTGCCATCTGGCATCGCCTGTGCTGATGTCCGCGTATTGGCTGATGAAGCGCTCCGGCGTTACATGACGCTGTGCCATTGCCCTGATTTCCGAGTTGTCCGGCCATATATCCGACAGGAATACGGGCGCCCCATTGTGCCCCGTTCCAAGGGGTTCCCGGGTCAGGTCAATGCGGACAGTGCCGGCGATAGCGTAGGCAATCACCAGTGCAGGGGACACCAGATAGTTCGCGCGGGCAAGGGGATGAATCCGCCCCTCGAAATTACGGTTGCCGGATAGCACGGCGGATACTTTGAACTGCTTTTCTTCAATGAGCGTCTGGATCTCCGGCCTGAGCGGACCAGAACCGCCGCCGCAACTGGCGCAGCCAAACCCGGCAAGGTGAAAGCCCAGGGCGTCCAGATGCGTCTGCAACCCGCTGGCCTGCAAATAGTCGCTGACGACTTTGGAGCCAGGCGTAAACGAGGTCTTGACCCACTCTTTGGCGCGCAAGCCTTTGGCATGCGCGTTTCTTGCAAACAATCCAGCGGCAATCATGGCTGCCGGATTGGACGTATTGGTGCAACTTGTGATGGCTGCCAGGATCACGGCGCCGTGATCTAATCCTGTCTCCGCCTCTCCCGAGGACGGACTTGCGTGCGCCTCGGGACAAGCAGAATGAAATGAATCGGGAATATCTGGCAGTGCGACATGGTCATGCGGCCTGCGCGGACCTGCGCCGCTGGGACGTACCGATGCCAGGTCGAACTCGATGACTCTCGAGTACACGGGTTCGGGTGTTTGCGCATCACGCCACAGCCCTTGTCGTTTGCAGTACTGCTCTATGATTGCAATTGTGGTTGCGTCACGGCCCGAGCGACGTAAATAATCCAGCGTAACAGCGTCTACCGGAAAGAAGGCGCAGGTTGAGCCATATTCAGGGGACATATTGGAAAGCGTAGCCCGATCTTCCAGCGTCAGTTCGGCTGAATCGAGGGCGGGGCCGGTAAACTCGACGAAGCTTTCGACAACGCCTGCCTGCCGCAGCCGTTGCGTTAGCGTCAAAACGATATCTGCGGCGGTTACCGCTGGCGCGGGTGTGTTGATCAAGCGCACGCCAACCGTGGGCGGCAAGATGAAGGATAACGGCTCGCCGAGCATGGCGGCCTCCGCTTCTATACCGCCTACGCCCCAGCCAAGTACGCCAATGGCATTGATCATTGCCGTATGGCTGTCAGTACCGGCCAGCGTATCAGGATAAGCCAGTGGAGGATCCTGGCTGTCGTCAATGAAAACCACGCGCGCCATGTGCTCCAGATTAATCTGATGCAGAATGCCGGCGCCCGGGGGAACAATAGATAGATTGTCGACGTTCTCCTGTGCCCACTTCAGAAAGGTATAGCGTTCGCGATTGCGCGCGTATTCAAGCGCCACATTGAGATCCAGCGCCTCTTTGCTGCCGGCATGATCGACTTCCAGAGAATGATCTACGATAAGGCTGACTGGAATCCGTGGGTTGATTGTTGCCGGATTCCCGCCTGTTCTGGCCACGACGTCGCGCATGGCCGCCAGATCAATCAACGCAGGTATGCCACTGACATCCTGGGCCATGATCCGCGCCAGCATCAAGGGCACTGTGGCGCGTCCGACCCGATCAGGATAGTTGCTTAAAATCTGCTTGATGAGTGCTTCTCCAACGTCATCACGATCGACATGCCTGAGCAGATTCTCCAGGATAATCCGGATCGCGTACGGTAACGATTGCAAAGGAGCGCCGGTCTCTTTGGCGAGGGCTGATAATGAGTAATACCCAATTGGTCCGTTACCGGAACTGAATTGTCGATAGCAGCGCGCCCGCAGAGAGTCGACAGCATCAGGGGCTGCAGGATTGTCAGAATCTATATGTCGCATGAAAGTCAGCTCGCCTTGATATTGGCCTTGCGGATCGTCTCTTTCCATTGATCAATATCGTGTTTGATCGCTTCCAGCAATTGTTGCGGGCTGCTACCGATTGGCTGACTGCCTTCCTGTGCCAGATCCGCTTTCATTTGTGGTAAATCCAGGATAGCTTTCAGTTCGGTATTGAGTCGTGCCACTATTTCAGCGGGAATGCCCTTGGGGCCCGCCACGGCATGCCAAAGATCCGACTTGAAGCCCGGGACGCCTGCTTCCTTGAAGCTGGGCACGTCCGGTAAAGCGGGAATGCGCTCGTCTGCAATGGCAAGGCCGATTGCCCGTTTTTCCTGGATCACCGGAACGACAATGGCTACTGAGGAAAGCATGAGTTTGATCGTGCCGCCAATCGTGTCCTGCAAGGCGGCGCCGGTGCCTTTGTAGGCGATATGGTTGAGCTTGATTCCGGCCAGATCAGCCAGATGTTCCATGCTCAGGTGGGTGATTCCCCCTACGCCCGAGGAGCCGTAGCTGATTTTGCCGGGCTCGCGCTTGGCCCATTCGACCAGGTCGCCGAAATTGTTAACCGGTAGGTCATGATTTCCTATGAGGATCAGTGATTCGCGTTTGAATAAGGTAATGGGCTCGATATCGTTGACCGAGTCAAACGGCAGTTCGCGCAATGCTGCATTACAGGTGTGACTGCTTGACAGCATGACCAGCGTGTAGCCATCTGCCGGCGCTTTGATAGCGGCGTGCGTTCCAATGCTGCCGCCGGCGCCGGGGCGATTTTCCACGACCACGGGTACGCCCAGCCTCTCGGTAAGCAACATGGCAATTCTACGGGCGGTTCTATCGCCGCCACCGCCTGCCGACAACGGAACAATAATTTTAATAGGGCGGTTGGGGTAGTCGCCTGTGGCTCCCTGAGCCAGGACGGCAGGTGACTGTATGCCGAGCCCGCCCAGCGAGATCGCGCCCAGAGAGGCGATGAAGCGTCGACGAGTTGATGCCATGTTTGTCTTCCTCCGGTTATGACGAGCAATTTCCAAGCCATCCTCGTCGTTGAACTGCAGAATCCGCCTGTGTTCAATTTAGTTTATTTTTGATAATGCACTGATATTAGCATTCTATAGGCGATGCGTGCATCCCGTGGGCTGTATGCTCAATTGCATTTGCCATGGCACCTTGTGGTGGATTCAGGGCGGGCTTGGTCGAAGGTCTGCGATCTTGCTCATCGTTCGGTTGACGGTTTATCGTGGGGTGCGTTCTGGACAGCTTTTCGAGCCGGGTTCGGATAAATAGAGTAGTTGAGCTCGCCTAGCAGCAGGTTGGGCAAGGACATTGCGCCTGGGTCTTGATCACTGCATGCATTACAAATGCAATTGGCTGCTTTCTCTGATTATCAGATCGCAAGGCAGCAGGTCTTCAATAATGTTCTGTTCGCCTCCCGGCCCAGCCGTCAATTGTTTCAGGACTGTTCGCGCGGCGTGCTGGCCTATCTGATAGCGTGCCGGGCGCAGGGTGGTCAGGGCCGGTCGCAGTCTTGCGCAAATGGGCGCATCACCGAACCCGGCAATCGCGCAATCGCGGGGTAGGACAAGCTTGCATGATGGAGCATGCAAGATGGCGCCAGCCGCCATATTGTCATTGGCAAAAATCAATGCCTGGGGTCGGGAATGCTCCGGCAAACGGGACAGCGCTTCAATGCCAATGGCGCCTGCTTCGAATTCGTCGTCTTCTGGAACAACCTGTATGTCCGTTATCAGGCCAGCGCTCGTCATGGCGTCGGCGTAACCTTGCGCACGTTGCCTGGCGCGGAAATCTTCAGCGGTTTTCGACATTACAAACTGAATCCGCGTGGCGCCTTGTTCCAGAAAGTGCCTGGCTAGTATTGCCCCGGTTT
>DATGQC010000568.1:0-4203 GCA_035304425.1 Advenella sp. | reverse complement strand
TGGCGTGGCGCCGCGCCTGCTCACGCTACCAACGACGTGGGTTGACGCCAAACCGCTTCTTGAATGCCGTGGAAAAATTGCTGCTGTGCCGGTAACCGGCAAGCACGGCCACCTTTTCCACCGATTCGCCCTGCTCCAGGTAACGCTGTGCCATTTGCAGCCGATATTCCTTTACGCACGCCATGATAGACGTATTGAATTTCAGTTGAAATTTCTTTCTGAGCGCACTCTCACCTATGCCGGTAAATTGCGACATTGAACGAATCGAATGCGATTGCCAGGGTTCGCGGTGAATGTATTCGCGCAGCGCACCCAGCCGCTCATGGTCCTGTCGGCTCAGTTTGTCGTTGTTCTGCCATTCGGCCGGCGCGCCGGGCGCCGCCCTGACCCGGGCCAGCAACTGCAGACCAAGCGCTTCATAAATCAGCGACCCGACACTGTCGTCCTGCGCCATCTGCAATTGCAAACGCACGTTGTCCAAAAACGCATCATCCTGCTCTGCGACCGCAAACGTGGCCGGTGCGGCATCCAGTATGGGCAGCAGTCTTTCGGTATAGGCGTTCTGCTCAATCTGCGTCTGATCTACCAGCACATCCAGCGCCGCCAGCCGCATTCCCGGCAGGTAATGGGTCTGCATGCGCTCGTTGCGATAGCTGGTGTTGATACCGCAAGCCGGCCCCACGGTCTGCAAGGGCGAACGTTCGCGTCCGATACGCAACTGGCCGTTAAGCAGCATGGCAAAGGAATAGGCTTCCTGCACGCGCGACTGGGCGTGATAGGGCACCAGAAAGTGCATATCGGTATGCAGCAGCGTTACCCCCTGGCACAACGCATGTTCACGCACCTGGCCGTAAGCAAGCGCCTCTTGGTGGCGGCTTGGATCCTGCACGATGGCCTCGGGCAGATAATGCGTGACGCCATGTTGCTGGCCATATTGCACAAAATCAGCATAGGTAAAGGTTCTGGTCATTGATTCGGGCGCTCGTGTGTAGACAGTTTTGCAACAAAAAAACTGTGCTTTCTGACATATTTCATATGAATTATGACATTTTTCCTATAATTAACGAATTATAAATAACAATCATTCTTATTTGTGTTGCTTATTGTTTTTAAGGATATTTTTTTATCATGACCCCGTCCATGGTTCGCTTTTCAGCGGTACCTCGCACTCTGTATGTCGCCGTACTGGCTGTGCTCTCTGTTTGCGGCGCCCACGCCCAGGCGCAACAGGAGCAGGCCAAAACCACGCCCGTCACCCAATTGGGTATTATTCGTGCGACCAGCGACGCGACTTCAACCGAACCGACCATAGGCTTTCAATCCACCGTCAGTCGTGCGGCCAGTCGCGCCGACATGGACTGGATCGAAACGCCGCACTCGGTCTCATCCCTGACACGGGATCGCATTGATGCCGTTGGCGCATCCACGGGAACCGACGCGCTGCGTTATACGCCCGGCGCCTTTACCGGACTGGTGGGCGGCGCAACTCGCTACGATTACATCAGTCTGCGCGGCTTCAACGAAAACAGCACCGACAACCTGAACCTGGACGGACAAAAGGTACTGAGCGACTCGGGCACCTACAGTTCGGTACAGATTGACCCGTACACGCTTGAGCGCATCGACGTTTACCGCGGCCCGACCAGCGTACTGTATGGTCGCAATTCACCAGGCGGCCTGGTCTCCTACAGTTCAAAACGGCCGCTGGATGAGCCTTACCATGAAATCACAGCGGGCATCGGCAATATGGGGCAAACCCATCTTGGCTTTGATATGACCGGACCAATAGACAAGGAAGGCAACGCCGCCTATCGTGTCGTAGGCATCACCCGCAACAGCAAGACTCAGTTCGACAACAACCGCGTCGAACGCTATACGCTGGCGCCGTCACTGAAATTCAAGCTGGGTGAAAACAGCCGCCTGCTGTTGCAGGGCTACTTCCAGAAAGACCCCAGCACCGGCTTTCACAGCGGCTTCCCGGCAGACGCGACCATCAATACCGACCATAACGGCCGTCGCATTTCTCCCGAGTTCTCGGACGACGATGTCGGTGGTAAATTCAGCCGGACCCTGTCCATGCTGGGCTACCAGTTCGAACATGATTTCACGCCGAATCTGACCTTCAAAAACGCGTTCCGGATGACCAGCCTGAAATCCAAGATGGCCCAGTTCTATGGTTACGGCTGGTATGATGAAAATTCGCTGAACCGGTACTATTCCGGTGGCTATGAAGAGCTTGAAGCACACCAGTTTGATACCAGCCTGACTGCCGTCTTTCATACCGGCGCCGTCTCACATGAAGTGATCGCCGGCTTTGACTACCAACATCGCAATGTCACGGGTCAGTGGGATACCGGCACGGCCAATCCATTAGATGCCTTCGATCCGGTGTACGGCAATCCGGGACTCAATATTACCTACAGCGAACCGTTTGACCGAACGCTGGAACAGTTTGGCATATATTTGCAGGATACGGTCCGCTACGGTGCGCTGACCGGCCTGTTCAGTGTTCGTCATGATATCGTGGACCTGGACAACCGCAATCCTCTGCTCAATACCAAGTCCGGCTACAAGGGCAATAACACCACCTTTCGCGCTGGCTTGAGTTATGCATTCGACAATGGCATTGCCCCCTACGCCAGTTACAGTGAGTCATTCAACCCCAACGGCTACACCGATATCAACAATCAAGTGCTGCCGCCAACCGAAGCCCGGCAATATGAAGCGGGTGTGAAGTACCAGCCGAACGAACATGTCATGCTGTCTGCCGCGTACTATGATCTAAAACAGGACAACGTCGCAGCACGGCATTCATCGGCGACCAGTTATTACGTGCCACTGGGTGTGGTGCATTCGCGCGGTATCGAGCTGGAGGCCAATGCCAATATCACCGACAACTTCACCGTCATGGCCAGCTATACCATGAACAATATGAAGCTGAAAAAAGGCGATAATGCCGGCAACCGCCCCTTTCAGGCGCCCAAGCAAATGGCCAGCCTGTGGGGACGCTACAGCATGAACAACGGGCTGGCATTGTCGGCAGGCGTGCGCTATGTGGGCAAGAGCTGGGCTGACAATGAAAACACCGTGCGGGTTCCTGCCTATACCCTGCTTGACCTGGGCGCAGAATATGACCTGGGCCGCATGAACTCGAACCTCCAAGGCGCGACCGTCCGTCTGAATGTAAATAACGTGACCGATAAGACCTATGTAGCGTCATGCGCGACTACCAACTTCTGCTACTATGGTGAAAAACGCAATATCAAAGCGACCTTCAGTTATAAATGGTAATCCAGGAAGACCTCTCCTTCTATGAGCAATTGCAACAGGCGCTTGGGCGTCTGTTGCCTGTTTCAACGACGCCGCTGCAGGGCCCCGCTGACCTGACCTTCGGGCAGGTGCGGCAGGAAGTATTGCAATGGCTATTTGACGACGTGGCGCGGCTTCATCCCGTAGCGGGTCGCCACTACTGGAACGCGCATACCTGGCGCACCTGCATGTGGGTGCCTGTGTATACGACAATTCTTGCCTACGAACATCATCGCTGTCTGGTCGATGCACGACAGTTACAGGTGCATTTTGCCGATGGTCTGGCGCAACAAGCCTATCTGCCTGAAGATGCGATCACGCAGCAAATTCCAGATGAAACAAAGCCGGCCGCTGCGCTGGCCGACAGCCTGGAACAGGTTCGCCTGGCCTTGTGCAATATCACGCCGGTGGCCGCCAAGCTGGCCGGTCGCCACACCGCTGACAGCGTGCTGGCCGCCTTGCTGTTGTATTACCATGATCTGCCGCAATACAGCACCGCCCATATCCGTGCACGCGGCCAAGTCTGGCTGCAGGCGATCGGCCTGCCGGCTGAAAGTGGCTATCTGGATATTGATATGCGCCGCTACGGCCTGCCCGACCGGCTGTCGCTGAACCGTCGCGTCTGCTGCCAATATTTTCGTTGCCCCAATGCCAAATTGTGCAGCAATTGCCCCAAAATCCCGATGGAAGAGCGCCTGCCGCTTCTGGCCAGCGAATGGGCAGAACACGATCGCGCACACACTGAAAGCGACGCATAAGGTCGACATACGGCAGGCCCGATAGCAAAAGCGGCATGCGTTTTATCTGCAAGCAAAGCCGGACTGACGGGCACGCCTTAACGCCTTGTCGCAAATAGCACCGGGCTAATGCGTCCCGGCTCAGGCGGGCATTGCT
>DATGQC010000567.1:0-2671 GCA_035304425.1 Advenella sp. | reverse complement strand
GCAAGCCGCGTTTGACCAGTGTATCGGCCAGCACCTTGGCATTGGCCACAACCTGCTTTGCATAGTCGGCAAACTCGGGGCTAAGCGCCTCTTTGAAGGCGACGGCCTTGCCGGCGATGACATGCATCAGCGGACCACCCTGGATGCCCGGGAAGATGGCGGAGTTGATGATTTTTTCGTGCTCTGCCTTCATCATGATCACGCCGCCGCGCGGACCGCGCAACGATTTATGCGTTGTAGACGTGACAAAATCGGCATGAGGAACCGGATTCGGGTACTGACCGCCGGCAACCAGACCTGCGTAGTGCGCGATGTCGACCATCAGATAGGCGCCATTGTCATGGGCGATTTTGGCCATGCGCTCGAAATCGATCTTCAGGGAGTACGCTGAGGCGCCGGCCACAATCATTTTCGGCTTGTGCTCTTTGGCCAGTTGCTCAACCTGTTCGTAGTTGAGCACTTCGTTTTCGTCCAGGCCGTAAGGGATGAAGTTATACAGCTTGCCCGATGCATTGACCGACGCGCCATGCGTCAGGTGACCGCCCTCTGCCAGGCTCATGCCCAGCACCGTGTCGCCGGGCTTGAGCACCGCCATGTACACGCCCTGATTGGCCTGCGAACCGGAGTTCGGTTGCACGTTGACCGCTTCCGCGCCAAACAGTTCTTTCAGGCGCGTGATAGCCAGCTCTTCGGCGATATCGACGAATTCGCAGCCGCCATAGTAACGCTTGCCGGGATAGCCTTCGGCGTACTTGTTGGTCAGTTGCGTACCTTGCGCCTGCATGACGGCCGGACTGGTGTAGTTTTCAGAAGCAATCAGTTCGATGTGCTGCTCCTGACGTGTATTTTCTTGTTGGATGGCACTCCAGAGTTCAGGATCTACCTTGTCAAGAGTTAGCGAGCGGTCAAACATAACGTGTCCTATATAAAGCGGGTAATTGGATAAAATTCAAAAGGAAACTTTGGGGTTCAGCGAATACAGCCCCATGATCGTGGCCTGATCCAGCACGTGAGGCGCAATGGCCTCGGCCACGTCGGCGCAGGTAAAGCTGCCGGTCAATGGCAGTGTGTCGATGTCCAGCGCATAGACCGTGAAATAATAGCGATGCACCAGCGCATCATTAAAAGGCGGGCACGGGCCGTCATAGCCAAAATAGTCGCCCTTCATATCGTGATCGCCGGCAAACCAGTTGGTAAAGTCGTTAATGCCCTGGCGCATGTCCTTGGCGGCCAGCGGGCCGCTTTTTCCCTTGGGCGTCACGCCGCTGGAAAATTCACCTTCGGCGATCTCGGTGATGTTCGCCGGAATATCGACCAGCGCCCAATGATAGAAATCAACGCGGGGCAGGCTGGCCGGCACTTCGCGGTCGTCCTGATTGACGTCATCGGGCTTGCTGGGCACGTCTTTGTCTACACACAGAATAACGAATGAGCGTGTGCCTTCCGGCGCATCGGTCCAGGCCAGATGTGGGTTTTTGTTGTCCGACAGAATCATGTGCGCCTGCGCATCCGGTTTGGCGAAGGCATTGACCGGCCCGATTGCTTTTTCGTGTTCAAATGACTGGCTGCTGATTTTCATGACATCCCCTTCAATACAATAAAAACAGATCAAAATGCGCTTGTGGCGCGGATGAACGCCAGGCAAGAACGGCTTTGCCTGCTGTTCCTTTATCGCCTGAAACAACCGCTGTCTGCCAGGCGCGCTGGGCGGGCAGACCCACGGCTTGCCTCAGGCGCTGACGGTGACCCGGGCGAACTTGCGTTTACCTACCTGGACCACATAGGTGCCAGCCTCCAGCTGCAGATTCTTGTCTTCCACACGCTGGGAATCGACCCGCACCCCACCCTGCTGTACATTGCGCCCGGCCTCGGTGCCGGAGCTGGCCAGACCGGCTTCTTTAAGGATTCGCAGAATACCAAGCGGGCCCGGGCCGAGGTTGATTTCGGGCATTTCCTCCGGAATGGCGCCGTCACGGAAACGCGCCTCGAAATTGGCCAGCGCGTTGCTCGCATCTGCTGCGCTGTGAAAACGCGTAATGATTTCCTGCGCCAGTTCCACCTTCACATCGCGCGGGTTCCTGCCTTCTTTGACCTGTTGCGCAAGTGTAGCAATGTCCTGCAGCGACTTAAATGAAAGTAATTCATAATAACGCCACATTAATGTATCGGAAATGGACATAAGCTTGCCGAACATGGAATCGGGCGTTTCCGTGATGCCGATGTAATTGTTCTTGGACTTGGACATTTTTTCGACGCCGTCCAGGCCTTCGAGCAAGGGCATGGTCAGGATACACTGGGCAGGCTGACCATATTCTTTTTGCAGTTCGCGGCCGACCAGCAGATTGAATTTCTGGTCTGTTCCGCCCAGCTCCAGGTCTGCCTTGAGCGCGACCGAATCGTAGCCCTGCATCAGCGGATACAAAAACTCATGAACCGAAATAGGAATACCGCCTTTAAAGCGACGCGTAAAGTCTTCACGTTCCATCATGCGTGCGACCGTGTAACGCGATGCCAACTGAATCATGCCGCGCGCGCCTAACGGATCGCACCATTCGGAGTTATAGCGAATTTCAGTTTTGGCCGGGTCAAGCACCAAGCTGGCCTGAGCGTAATAAGTCTTGGCGTTTTCCTGGATTTGCTCGGCGGTCAAAGGCGGGCGAGTCGCATTGCG
>DATGQC010000566.1:0-4230 GCA_035304425.1 Advenella sp. | reverse complement strand
CTCATCATAATAAACGCCGTGCGTATGGCCATTGACCAGCGCGCCCTTGAAGCCCAGGTCAGTCACGGTGCGACGCAATTCTTCGATTGCTGCGTTCGGGTCCTGCATGGGCAACGTGGCAAAGCCGCCGAACCGCTCACGATTGCGATCGATCTGCGCGGCAAGGAAGTCATTGTTCTGGCGACTGCGGCGCACCGCCGTCGCCGCATCGGGCTCGTTCTGCACGCCTGGTCCTGTCTGGGACAGGATGACATAATCAATTGCGTACTGATCCATGAGCCTGATTCGCGTGTCGTCAAAATCAGCAAGGCGTGCATTCAGTTCACTACTGGCCTGGGTGTTGATGTGTTTTACAAATGCCCTGGAATAATCGTCGAATCCCACGGCACTAAAATGCTCTTCAAATGCGATCTTGCGCGTCAGTGTCATGCGTGAACCTTGTCCTTTAAATGGTGTTTTCATGTTTTACTACAGTATACTGATTAAATTCTCGTGCCACAACGTTCCTTTTCATTGCGCACGGTCCCCGTCCCGGACCGGATTACTTGAACAGCGGAGCTGGGTCTTGCTGTTCCTGCGAGCCTGCTGGCTGGTCAGTTGCAGATCCCGATGACGCGGCGCCGCTGCCGTATGGATCGGTACTATAGCCGCCCGAATCGTATGACGTGCCCATGTCAAATCTGACCGTGGCCGGGTCAACCCCTGTGCCGGCCCCTTTGTAATGCAGCACCATACCCGGCCAGATCATGACCGAAGCGACCATCAGCAACTGAATCACGATAAAGGGGATGGAGCCACGGTAGATTTCGCCTGTGGTGACCCGCTTGATCAGCTTGCCGGTAACACGGTCGACATAATCTTCCTTGGGCGCCACCGAACGCAGATAAAACAGCGCGAACCCGAAGGGCGGATGCATGAAAGAGGTCTGCATATTAACCGCCAGCAAAACGCCAAACCAGATCAGGTCAATGCCCATTTTGTCGGCAACCGGCCCCAACAGAGGCACAATAATAAAAGCGAGCTCAAAGAAATCCAGGAAAAACGCCAGAAAGAAGGTGGCTATGCTGACCACGATCAGGAACCCGGTCTCGCCGCCCGGCAGCGACGCAAACAAACCCTCTACCCAGTGCTGGCCGCCAAAACCGGTGAAAGTCAGGGTAAAGATCGTGGAGCCGACCAGGATGAAGACCACGAAACTGGTCAGCTTGGTCGTGGTATCCATTGCCTGCTTGAGCAGCGCCCAGCTCAGGCGACGCCGCAACAGCGCCATTACAATCGCGCCGACAGCGCCCATGGCTCCGCCCTCGGTTGGCGTGGCGATGCCAAGAAAAATCGTTCCCAATACCAGAAAGATTAACAGCAGGGGCGGAATCATTACGAATACGACCCGTTCGGCAATCTGCGACAGCAGTCGCAGCCGAAGCACCTTATTGGTTATTGCTATGACAAATGCAATAATGCCCCAGAGCAGCAAATTCAGCACGATAACCTCGTCGGCAGCCGTCTTTTCTGTCAGCAGCATGCCATCGAGCAGCCACGCGCCTGCGGCAGCGAGTACCGACAGCACCAGCAGCGACACCAGGCCGCTTTTGCCATTGGGTTCACGATAAATACGGGCCTCCTCGGGCAGCGCCGGCGCACTGGACGGCTTGATGATCGAACAAACCACGACGTAGGCAATATAGGCGCCGGCCAGGATAAAGCCTGGCACCATCGCGCCGCGATACATATCGCCAATGGAGCGGCCCAGTTGATCGGCCAGGATAATCAATACCAGAGAGGGTGGAATAATCTGCGACAGGGTGCCGGATGCCGCGATCACGCCGGTTGCCAGCTTGCGATCATATCCGTAACGCAACATGATGGGCAGCGAAATCAGCCCCATGGAAATGACCGAAGCAGACACTACGCCGGTTGTAGCAGCCAGCATGGCTCCGACCACCACCACGGCAATAGCCAGACCGCCGCGAATCGGGCCAAACAGCTGGCCGATGGTTTCCAGCAAGTCTTCTGCCATGCCGGAGCGCTCCAGAATCAGGCCCATGAGCGTGAAAAACGGCACCGCCAGAAGCGAGTCATTCAGAACGATGCCAAACACCCGGTCCGGCAGCGCCTGCAGAAAAGAAAAGGTAAATTCGCCGAAGACGATGCCAAGCAACGCATACAGTATGCCGTTGGCGGCCAGTGTAAATGCCACAGGAAAACCCAGCAGCAGAAAACAGATCAATGTCAGAAACATGATCGGCGGCATATTGTTAATAAAGAATTCCATGCTACTTATCCATCCCTTGTTCTATTTCTTTAAGCCTGGCCTCACTGGCAATCTCTTCGGCCAACAATTGCTCGGCAGTCTTGCCCTGTGTCGGCGCCAGCGGATCAGGGCCCTTGCCGGCAAGAAAGGCCGCACATTTGATCAAGTGCGAAACGCCTGCAAGCACCAGAAGAAAAAATCCAATGGGAATAAGCAATTTCACCGGCCAGCGAATCAGTCCGCCGGCATTGGACGATTGCTCGCCAGTTAAAAAGGACTGCATGAAAAACGGAATGGACAGATCAAGCAAAAGCAGACAGGCTGGCAACATGAAAAACAGCACGCCGAACATGTCGATCAGGATCTGCGTGCGCTTGCTCATCATCTGGGAAATGATATCAACACGTACATGCTCGTTCTTCATGAAGGTGTAACCTGCAGCCAGCAGAAAAATGGCGCCGAAAAGATACCACTGGATCTCCAGCCATGCATTGGAACTCACATGAAAGGTTTTACGAATCACCGCGTTACCAGCGCTGATCAGCACCACCAAAAGGGTAAGCCAGATGACGGCTCGGCCAATGGCATAGACGAGCGCATCTATCGCTCTGGATAAAGTGAATAAGAGGTTCATCAACATTGGACCGCTACGAAAGGGTTGAACAGGATGATCTGACATGACTGAATATTAATCAGTATACTGCATATATTTTTACGAGCTCTATCAGTAATAACCATTACAGCGACAACTGGATCAGATCCCGACTGCAGCGGCTGACGCGTCCCGATCCTTTTCTCTCCGGTGAGCCGAACAAACCCGGCAAGCACAGCAGGCTTCGACCAACGTCAGGGCCTTAAATCCGCCAGCCGGAACAACACGCATTTTGATAACAAATATTTCTCCTGGCGCCAACGAACCATTTCAGACCAAAACCATGCGTCCGATCAATTGGCGTTTCGCACATAACCGCGCCCGCTAAATTTATAAGCAGTTGGTACTGGACGCATTCATACCGCAACCCTATACTATTTGCAGTCACACCGACCCGATCAACATTCGCACCGGAGACCATTGAGATGGCTAACGAATCGACTGAAGAAGCTTTGGCGGTAACAGAGGCAGACGCGCAACATACGCGTCGGCAATTTTTGCGCAATGGCGTTACGGCGGTCACGGGCGTGCTGGCAAGCAGTGCCGGCCTGACTGCTGCCGCTGCCCAGTCTGGGCCAGCAGCCAAAGAAGGGGCGGCAGCAGCCGGCAATGCGCTGACCATCCCGCCCTGGACCAAACAGCCTGGCGCGCTGGTTGGGAGCCGGCCTTATGGCAAGCCGTCCGAGTTTGAAAGCGGGATTATTCGCCACCTGCGCAAGACCGACAAACAGTATTTTTCTTCGTCGACTCGCACTCCGCTACAGGAACTGGATGGCATCATTACCCCTAACGGGCTGTTTTATGAACGCCACCATAATGGCATTCCCGATATCAATCCCGTTGAACACCGGCTGGTCGTGCACGGACTGGTTAACACTGCGCTGTCTTTCACACTGAATGAAATCAGGCGTTTTCCGTCACACTCGCAGATTTACTTTCTTGAGTGCTCCGGCAATCCGGGATACACGGTCTATGGCAAGACGGCAGCCGAAGCCAACGGCCTGGTCAGTTGCGCCGAATGGACCGGCGTGCCGCTCAAGACGGTTCTGAACGAGGCCGGCCTCAAGCCAGAGGCCAGGTGGGTGATCGCTGAAGGCGCCGATGGCGCAGGCATGACGCGCAGCATTCCGCTGGAAAAATGCCTGGATGATGCCATGCTCGTATACAGTCAGAACGGAGAGCGTCTGCGGCCCGAACAGGGCTACCCGCTCAGGTTGCTGCTGCCCGGTTATGAAGGCAATATGAGTATCAAATGGCTGCGCCGTCTGCAGGTTGCCGACCAGCCAGTGCATTCGCGTGAAGAAACCTCAAAATACACGGATATCCT
>DATGQC010000565.1:0-4147 GCA_035304425.1 Advenella sp. | reverse complement strand
TGGCAATCACGGAAAAATCACGTATGCCTTCAAGTGACATGCCCAGCGTGCGCGGAATCGGCGTTGCAGTCAGTGTGAGAATATCCACTTCAGCGCGCAGCGCCTTGAGGGCTTCTTTCTGGCGCACGCCGAAGCGATGCTCTTCGTCAATGATAACCAGCCCCAGCCGCTTGAATTTGACTTCTTTGCCCAGCAGCTTATGCGTGCCGATGATGATGTCGACCGTGCCGTCCTGCAGCCCGTCCAGTGCGGTTTTGACTTCTTTGGTGCTGCGAAAGCGTGACAATTCCGCCACACGCACCGGCCAGTCGGCAAATCGGTCGGCAAAGGTCTGGGCATGCTGCTCGGCCAGGAGCGTGGTGGGGCACAACAGTGCAACCTGCTTGCCATTGGCGACGCACAGAAATGCTGCGCGCAGGGCGACTTCGGTCTTGCCGAAACCCACATCGCCGCACACCAGGCGGTCCATTGGTTTGCCGGACGTCATGTCGCCGATCACGGCATCGATGGCGGCCTGCTGGTCAGCAGTTTCCTCAAAGCCAAAGCCTTCAACAAAGGTCTGGTAATCGGAGAAAGGCAGCTTGAAGGAAAAGCCTTCTCGTGCGGCGCGCAGTGCATACAGGGCCAGCAGTTCGGCGGCCGCGTCGCGGATTTGTTTGGCGGCCTTCTTGCGGGCCCGGTCCCATTGACCGGAACCTAATTGATGCAGTGGCGCATGCTCGGGGTCTGCGCCGCTATAGCGGGAAATCACGTGCAGTTGCGATACCGGCACATATAGCGTGCTATTGCCTGAATATTGCAAATGCAATAATTCAATGTCTCCTTCGCCCAGGTCCATCGTGACCAGGCCATGGTACCGTCCGATACCGTATTGCATATGAACGACCGGATCGCCCTCGCGCAGCTCGGACAGATCGCGCACCATGGCGTCTACATTGCTGCTGCGTTCCTGTTTCTTGCGGCGCCGCTGGGCCACCGACGCCGAACCGGGGTACAGGTCGTTCTCGGTAACCAGGCACAGTTGCCGCTCGCCAATGATAAAACCGGTGTTCAGCGGCGCGATCGCGATGCCAAAATCGATATCGGAAGCAACAAAGTCCTGTACGTTATCGAAGGCTGCACTGGGTTCCAGTTGTTGCTCACGCAACAATTGCAGTAGCGTTTCACGACGGCCGGCTGAATCGGCGCAGAGCAGCAACCGCTGCTCACCGCGATCCAGCCAGGCGCGCAGGCGGGCGAAGGGATCATCACTGCGTCTGAGCACGGCGATATCGGGGGCCGGTGCAAATTGCGCATTGGGCGCGTTTTCGTCCAGGTGCAGCCGGGCAAAGGATTTCAGATGAACGAAAAACTGTTCTTCAGACAGAAATAAGTGTTCGGGCGGCAGCACGGGCCGTTCGCGATCGCTTTTGAGGAACCGGTAGCGGCTCTGCGTGTCATCGTGAAACTGCCGGATGGCCTCTTCGATCGTGCCGATGGTAATCGTGATCGTATCCGGACGCAGATAGTCAAACAGCGTGGCTGTGTCGTCAAAGAAGAGCGGCAGATAATACTCGATGCCGGCAAAGGCGATGCCGTTACCCATGTCTTTGTAGGGCGTGGCACGGGACGGATCGCCTTCGAACAGGTCGCGAAAGCGCGAACGAAAATGGTTGCGGGCGGTGTCGTCCATGGGAAACTCGCGCCCGGGCAGCAGTTCCACTTCGTTGACCGGATACAGGCTGCGCTGCGTATCCATATCAAAACTGCGAATGGATTCGATTTCATCGTCAAACAGGTCGATCCGGTAGGGTAGTACCGAGCCCATGGGAAATAAATCGATCAGCCCGCCCCGGATACAGAATTCTCCGGGTGCGGCTACCTGCGAAACGTGCGCATAATTGGCCAGCATCAACTGGTCGCGCAGTGCAGACTCGTCGAGTTTGTCGCCTTTTCTGAATGAAAAGGAATAGGCTGCGAGAAATGCAGTGGGCGCCAGGCGATACAGCGCTGTTGTTACCGGGACCGTCAGCACATCGACTTTACCCTGCATGAGGGCGGACAGCGTCTTGAGCCTTTCGGAAATCAGGTCCTGGTGTGGAGAAAAGCCATCGTAGGGCAGTGTTTCCCAGTCCGGAAACTGGCGCACCCGCAGCGTTGGGTCAAACAGCACGACTTCGTCATGCAGGCGTTGCGCCTGCAGGGGGTCGGCGCACAGCAACACCAGCGGCCTGCCTGCCGCACGCGCCAGTTCGGCCGACAGCCACGCATCGCCCGAGCCCGGCGGACGCGGGTAGCTATAGCGTTGACCGGGTTTAAGCGCGTTCAGAAGCGGGGCGAGGGCAGTGTTTGACACAGAGGCAGAAGCAGGAAATCGAATCTGCCCATTTTATCAGATCCCGGGGTGTTGCCGCCTGCCATGAATGCCCTTCGCAGCGGTCGGGGCGATGGCCTGTTCGCCGTCTGCCGTAACCCGCGCACAGCGACACCGGGCGAGCCACCCGATTGACTGCTGCGATTTGGCTTGGCGACCGGGCTGCCGTGATATTATCTGATCTCTTGAATGATGCAGCGCCGCTTGCATGACGGCGATCTCTATGACTGACAACATCTTTGCGATTATTCCCGCAGGCGGCGTGGGCAGTCGCGCCCAGACTGCCGGCCGGCAGATCCCCAAGCAGTATTGCACGATCAACGGCGTGGCCATGTTGCAACTGGCGGCAGATGCCCTGCGTGCAGATGCCCGGGTTGCTGCTGTCCATATCGGGGTCACGGCTGAAGATACCTGGATTGACACGCTGGACCTGGGTCGCAATGTCTACGTTCATCGCACTGCCGGCGCTACGCGGGCGCATACCGTCAGCGCTACCCTCCGGGCGGCGCTGGGCGGGGATAAACGCGATGGCTGGGCGTTGGTGCATGATGCGGCGCGCCCCGGGTTGCAGGCCGATACGCTTACGGCCTTGATTGACGCCTGTCTGGCCCGGAACACGGGCGGGTTGCTGGCATTGCCTGTGCCTGACACGGTCAAACGCGCAACCATCGATGAGCATCAGCAGATTTGTGTGGCGCAGACCATTGCGCGTGACGGCCTGTGGCTGGCACAGACGCCGCAGCTGTTTCCTGCCCGGGCGCTGCTGGACGCATTGGATGCGGCGATCAGCCAAGGGCTGGAAATAACCGATGAGGCCTCGGCCATGGAGGCGGCGGGCAGCCGCCCCTTGCTGGTGCGCGGTTCGGCAGAAAATATGAAAGTCACCTGGCCGGCAGATTTTGCCATAATGGAACGGTGGCTGGCATGCGCTGGGGCGGCACCGGGGCAGGCGGTAAAATAACATGCGGTGTCGATTGCCGCGGCGTGGACGCTTCGCACTTGAGGATCGACGTGACAAAATGAATGAAAGGATAGGGAGTGCGGTATGACAATTGGCTTACGGGTTGGGCAGGGTTTTGATGTCCATGCGTTACAGGAAGGGCGGCCACTGATATTGGGTGGGGTCACCATTGCCCATACGCATGGTCTGCTGGGGCACTCGGACGCCGATGCGTTGTTGCATGCGATTACCGATGCCATTCTGGGGGCGGCGGCGCTGGGTGACATCGGTCGTTTGTTTCCTGACAGCGATCCGGCATTCAAAGACAGTGACAGCCGGGTGTTGCTGCGCGAAGCATACCGTCGTGTCCGTGAAGCCGGCTGGCAGGTGGTAAATGTAGACGCCACGATCCATGCCCAGGCGCCGAAAATCATGCCCTATGCGGCGGCGATGGTTAGCAATATCGCTGCTGACCTGGCATTGGACCCCGGTTGCGTAAATGTCAAGGGAAAGACCAATGAACACCTTGGGTATCTTGGGCGTAAAGAGGGAATTGCCGCGACGGCTGTGGCCTTGCTGGCCCGGCAATAAAACGCCCGGCGGGCAACAGCCTCTGCCGGGCGCAAAAAAAAGCCGTGACATGGTGTCACGGCACGACAATGACCACGCGCGGGTGAGCTATTTGCCTGCGGCGGTCAGGGCCTGCGCGGCGGCGTTGACCACAGCGGCGATACGCCCGGCGTCTCGCAATTGCTCGATCGTGAAGCCTGCCTTTTTCAGGTTGTTAAAATGCGATTTAACACAAAAGTGGCATTTGCCGATAATCGAGGCGGCCAGCGCAAATAGTTCAAAGC
>DATGQC010000564.1:0-9399 GCA_035304425.1 Advenella sp. | reverse complement strand
CGTCATTCAAGGTTGCCGTTCGTCCGATCGATATGGATCCCGAAATCACGCAAATGGTGATGGAGGTGGACGGACAGACGCTGACCTACGCCCATGGCCCTCAGGTGGGCACGACGATGGAGTGGCCCGGCAAGCAGGGGAGTAATCAGGTCAGTATCAGCCTGCAGCCGCAGATCGGCACTTCGGGCATTTCCGCATCAGGCCCCTGGGCGCTGAACCGCCTGCTGGATCGCGCCAGCCAACGGCAGGGGCGCTCACCGGAAGTGACGATCGCCACCTTCAATATCGGTGGTCGGCGGGTGACCCTGGAGTTCGCTGCCTATTCGGCCAAAAGTCCGTTTCGCCTGAGCGATATGCGCAGTTTCAGATGTCCGGGGAAGGGTTAGACATGGGCCCAATCAGCATTGACCAACTTTCCGAATCGCTGGGCTGGTATGGCAAAATGCCATCCAGTGGCGATTTTGTGCATCGACGGCTTGATCAGAATCTGATCGGCTGGTGGCACCGCTGGCTCAGCTCCGGTCTGGTTGCCATGCACGAGTCCGTATTGCTGTCGGCCGAGCAGGAATATCTGAGCGCACCTATCTGGAATTTCCTGATTCCCGCCTCGCTGGGCTGCGATATGGTGCAGATGGGCTGTCTGGCGCCAAGCCGCGACCGGGTCGGGCGCGCCTATCCGTTATTGGCTGTTTTATCCGTGCCGGCGACGCAATATGAAGCGCAGCAGGTATCGGGCTCGGGCCGGTTTTATGAGCATCTGGGGCGCAGTTTGCTGGCCGCAGTGGGGCATGGCTGCTCGGCTACCCAGTTCGAGCAGAATATCCAGGGAGCCCGCGGCACGTTGACGCAAATGCTGACACGCGCTTCTACGCAAATGATAGAAGATGATGGCAGCAGTGATATTCTGGATATTCTGAACGGCGGCCATGAAACGGCGCCCATCGAAAAGCTGAACCAGAACGACTCGCGCTGGCCTGAATTGGCGCTCTGCTTTAACAGCGATGCGCATAACAGCTACTGGTGGACCAACCAGGCCAATGGCGCTGCGCAAAAGTCCATGGTGCATGGCGGCGCGTTGAATATCACACTGTTCAATTCGCTGTTTATCACGCACACCAATTTCAGATTGTAGCTATTTACCATTTAATGCATTTGACAAGCCTGGCATAGGAAACAACATTATGGCGACCTCGTTACAGGACCTTATACGCAACGTCGACCCCTCATGGCAGCCGCTGGAAAAGACCGCCTTGGGCGCAGGGTCGGCCTCACAGGGGCAACTGGAAGACCTGGTGCTGGATTTGCTGCCGCAACTGAAGGCGCTGCATGCACAACAGCGCGCCTATGGCTTGTGGTCCTTGCAAACCGTATTTCTGGACCCGGTGGGTCGTGCCAAGCTGCTGCCGGGTGTGGGCCAGCCTTTTGTTAAACAGGGAACCCACGTTGTCCCGGGCACAGAATCTTTTTCCGCTATCGAGTTGCAGACCGACGATGCCGCCTGGCGTATCGGCCCGTGGACCGATGTTTACGGTCTGGGCGCGCTGTTGCGGGCCATGATTAGCGGGCAAACGCCGCAAAGCCCGGTGCGTCGTTTTGTCAAGGATATGCAGGAACCGCTGGCGGCCGCTGCGCCTGAAGGCTATTCGCGCCAGTTTCTGCGCGCCGTGGATTTGAGTACCGTGCTGCAGTCGGCCTTGCGTTTGCAATCGGTTGATGAACTGTCGGCCATGATGGGATTGTCGGCTGCCGGTTCTGGAATGCCGGCGGCGCCGTCGACACCGGGCAGCATGGCGGTGTCCGGCGTTGTGGCCGGCGGCTTGGCGGCGCAGGGCGTCCTGAGCCCGGCGGCAAGTGGCGGTGGGCGTCAGGACGAGGTCGATGGCGAGCAAAGCGGACAGCCAACGACCGGGCCACAGGAGTCGACACACCTCGCGGAGCAGGCGCGACAGGCGCAGCAGGAACAGGAAGAGGCCCGGCGCAAAGCACAGGAGGCCGAATCGGCCAGGGCTGAACAGGCTCGACAAGAGCAAGCCCGCGCTGAAGCTGCCCGACGAGAACAGATCCGCGCGGAACAAGCCAGAGCAGAACAAGCCAAGGCAGAACAAGCCAAGGCGGAACAAGCCAGAGCGGAACAGGCGAAAGCAGAGCAGGCCAAAGCAGAGCAGGCCAGGGCGGAACAGGCGCAAAGCAAGTCGCCCGACGGGACTGCCGCATCGTCGAGCGCTGGCGCATACGACGCGCAGCCACATCATGATGAAAGCGATCGGGCTGCCATGGCTGCTGCCGGCGTCGCCGGTGCGGCGGGGGGAGCGCATGCGGCAAGTGCGCCAGGTCGTGCCGCTCATCAGGCGGCGCCAGCGACGGACAATGCGGCAGCCGACAATGTGGCCACGGGATCGGGCGCTCCAACGGACACTGGTGCGGGCGATCATTCAAAAGCCGTGGCACGCAACCATGATGCTGCGGCAAATGAGACCGGCGGCGGGGGGCGATCCGCGCCACCGCCGACAGCCGCCGATGATGGCGGTCCTGCATCGGCGCCGCCCCCTGAAGAGAAGAAGAATGCGCCGGTGCTGCTGATTGCGCTCGTGTTGGCGGCCGTCGCAGCAGGCGCCTATTTCGGCTTTGGTGGTGAAAAAGAGACCGATGCGCCGCCTGTGGCGACCTCGACTGAACCGGCAACGCCGCAGGCGCCCGCTCCAACCGAACCCTCCCCGACGCCTGCGGGCCAGGCCGGCGAACCGTCGTCGGACACGGCGCCGTCGCCTTCCGGGGCTGCGTCAGCAACCGACTCGGGCACAACGGCGGATAATGCCGGCAAGCCAGCCGACGCTGATAAGGCGGCGCCGACAGCGGCCGCAGGTTCGGCGGAGCAACCTGCGCCGACAGCTGCGCCGGCAGAAGCGTCCTCCGGGCAGAATCAGGCAGCCGGCAGCGCCGCGCCGGTGAGCGATGCGACGCAAACGCCGACAACCACGCCGCCTGCCGCAACCGAACCAGCTTCAGGGGCGGGCAATGCGCAATCGTCGACGGCCGCAACAGCGGACACAACGCCGTCGGCAACAGGCGCCAGCCCCATGCCTGTCCAGCCAGGTAACAATGCGCTGAGTGCCGCGGACGGTACCGCTGCGCAGACGCCGGATGCTTCCGGCAGCGCTGCGGCCGATGCTCAGGCCGCTGCAGAGCAGGCACGGCGCGAGCAGGAAGCGCGCCGCATCGAAGAAGCGACCAAGGCAGAAGAAGCACGCCTGGCAGCGGCCAGCCAACAAGCGGCGCCAGCGACAGGCACGACCGCAGACACGCCTGCGAGCACAGCAGCGGCGCCTGACACGGCCACATCGGCTACGCCGGATGCTGCTGCCCAGACCATGCCTTCGGGACGCACCAGCACGTTTGTCCAGGAAGCGCCATCCGCTGCGACTGGCGAGTCCAATCAGGCAGCCGGCACACCGACGCCGACAGAAAGCGGCACAGCTGGCGCGACGGCATCCGGGAGCGCAGAAGATACGCGTACTGCAGTCACCGACAATTCGGCTGCGGCCGGGCCTGCCGGTGCAGCAAGTGCGGCAGCGGCCAGCCAATCGTCTGCAACGGAAAACGCGGCGCCGGCTTCAGGCGCAAACGAGTCGGTTGAGATGAAAGCGGCTGATGCTGCGCGTGAAGAAGAAGCGAATCAGGCCAAAGAGCAGGCCGCGCTGGAGCAGGCCCGCCAGCAAGATGCGCGCCTGAAAAAAGAGCGTGAACGTCGGCGTGCTGCCGAAACGCGTGCCGAGCGCAGTGCAGGCGCTACCCGCAGTACATCAAAAGGGACGGTTTCCTTTGTGATACGACCCTGGGGCAATGTGTTCATCAACGGGCGTTCGCGCGGCGCCAGCCCGCCATTTCGCAGTCTGCGGCTGGATCCCGGCACCTATAATATCATGATTACAAACGGGGACTTACCGCGTTATGTCCGGGTGATTACCGTCAAGGCCGGTGAAAATATCACGGTTGTACATCAATTCCAGTAACATGCGAGGTACGATCAATCACTAATACGGATGTTCACGGAATGAAAAGGGTAGTATTGCGCGGGTTGTTGCTTCCTGGAGCCTGTGCTGCATTCGTGCTGTTGCATGCCTCTGCAGCCTCGGCACAAAGCGCGGGCGGCTATAAGCCCGAGTATTCGCTTTCGTTTGTGTCTGATGAGCGCATCGCCATCGGACGCACCGCCAAACGCTGGCGCGAACTGGTGGCAGAAAAAACCGAAGGGCGCGTCAACATCCGCATGTATCCCAACGCGTCGCTGGTCAAGGGCGAGCAGACCCGTGAAGCGACGGCGGTGCGCCAGGGAGTGGCAGATATGGCTGTCGCTTCGGCCAGCAACTGGTCAAGCCAGTTTCGCGCGCTGTCGATCTTTTCTCTGCCTTTTTTCGTGCCTGACATCGACGGGACCGCAGCACTGATTCGTGGCGACCTGGGCAATCTGGTGCGAAACAATATGGACAAGGCCGGCATTGTGACCCTGGCCTGGGGCGCATCGGGCTATCGTCAGCTAAGTAATGCACTGCGTCCGGTACAGTCGCCTGCCGATTTGAAGGGCATGCGTATTCGTGTGATCGGCTTGCCGCTGTTCATGGACTTTTTCAAGGCCCTGGGCGCTGCGCCGGTGCAACTGAATCTGACCGGCGTGCCCGATGCACTGCAGAAAAAGGCGATTGATGGTCAGGATAATCCACTCTCGGTATTTACCGGTTTCAAGTTCAATGAAATGGGCCAGAAATATCTGACGGTGTGGAATTATCCTGCAGAGCCGATCTTTATCGCAGTGAATAAAAATGTCTGGAACAACTGGTCGCGCGAAGATCAGCAACGCGTGCGCGAAGCAGCCGAGCAGGCCATCAGTGAAACTGCGCCGCTTCTGACTTCGCAGGCAGCCGCTCAGGCCGTGGATGAAACCGTCGGCCAACTGGAGCAGGCCGGCGTGCAAGTGACGCGCTTGACTGATCAGCAGAGGGCGGCATTCAAAAATGCCGCGTCCGGCGTGCTGCAGAACTGGTCCGAGAGAATCGGGCAGGATTTGATCGCCATTGCCAATGCCGATATTAAACGAGGGCCGAAGTTGCCGCCGGCCAGTGATCCGACCGCTGTTCCGGCTTCCGCGGTGCCCGCTTCACCAAATCCGGAACCGCCACCCGTTGATGAGGCTGCCCCGGCTGCAAGCGGCAGCGAAGCGACAACGACAGGGCAGCGTGCGCCCGCCGCTACCGGTGCTGGCGGCTGACGCCACGATAGAATATCAAGGGTGAAACGGTAAGGATCGCGTTGCAGGGGAGGCATCCTCAAGGCAAAACGAGGCGCCCCCCAACAGCCAGCCGACCGACCCGGTGCAGTGGGCGTGAAGAATGCGCCCACCGTTCCTGCTCTGTGCTGCCGTTATGCGATGGTCATCAGGCTCGCATTGCCGCCTGCCGCCGCGGTATTGGTGCTAATGCTTTGTTCATGCACCAGGCCGCTGATGGCATAGCGATGTCCCTGCGTAATTTCATCAGTTTGCAGCCCCTGGGCAATCACAATCGGCCCTTTTTTTGCGGCCAGCTGCAAGTTCAGGCGGCGCAGGGTATCGCCATCGCCTTCAAACACCGCCGCATCCAGCAGCGTATCGTCCAGCCGCTCTTCGGCAATAAACGTAATGCGCTGACGGTTGTCCGCATTTGTCAGCGCGCCGACCCATTCCCGCACCGAAGGCGTATCCACAAACAAGGCCTGATTGCCCGTTTCAAGAATCTGCTCCAGTTGCACGCGTGCGCCTTCAGCCGATGCAGGCCAGGCCAGTACCGTGCCTCGGGGCACCAGGCGATACACATTGGTTTCTCCGGTGGGGCCAGGCAAGAGTGTGCCGGCAGGGTTGAGCCCCGGCAGGTCAATGCCTCTTGGCATATCGTCATTGCCCTGTGAGAGCAGGCGATACAGGTACAGCGGACCGCCCGCTTTGGGCCCGGTTCCCGACAGGCCCTGGCCGCCGAAAGGCTGAACCCCTACCACGGCGCCCACGATATTGCGGTTGACATATATATTGCCGGCATGGATACGATTGCTGACGCGGGCGATCGTCTCGTCAATACGTGAATGGATGCCGAAGGTCAGGCCGTAGCCGGTTGCATTGATTTTGTCGACCAGTGCGTCCAGTTCCTGCCGCTTGTAGCGTACAACATGCAGGACGGGACCAAATACTTCGCGCTCAAGCTCGCTGATGTCATTGAGTTCGATGATGGCCGGTGAGACAAATGTACCTTTTTCGGTGGATGCGTCCATGGGCAATTGCTCCACTGCATGTCCGGACTGGCGCATTTTGAGAATATGGCGTTCGATGATCTGGCGCGCCTGCGCGTCGATAACCGGGCCCACATCGGTGGATAGCAGATCGGGACAGCCTACGGATAGTTCCTTCATGGCGCCCTTGATCATGGTGAGCACGTGGTCGGCCGCATCTTCCTGGATACACAGCACACGCAAGGCGGAGCAGCGCTGTCCGGCGGAATCGAACGCGGAGTTGAGCACATCGTAGACAACCTGCTCTGCCAGGGCAGAGGAGTCTACGATCAGGGCGTTCTGCCCGCCGGTTTCAGCAATCAGCGGAATGGGATGACCATGATTGTCCAGGCGGCCAGCCAGCTTGGCGGCAATAATGCGCGCCACTTCGGTGGAACCCGTAAACATCACGCCGCGAATATCCGGATGCGACACGAGCTGATCGCCCACGGTTTCGCCTGCGCCCGGAAGCAGCTGCACCGCTTCTTTGGGGATGCCCGCTTCATGCAGGATGGCCACGGCCTGCGCGGCAATCAATGGCGTTTGCTCGGCCGGTTTGGCCAGTACGGTGTTGCCGGCTGCCAGCGCGGCGCTGACCTGACCGGTAAAGATCGCCAGCGGGAAGTTCCAGGGGCTGATGCACAGCACCGGTCCCAGCGGACGATGACGGTCTTCATTGAAGTTGTCTGCGATCTGGTCGGCATAATAGCGCAGGAAATCCACGGCTTCGCGCACCTCGGCAATGGCGTTGGGCAGCGATTTGCCGGCTTCGCGCACAATCAGGCCAAGCAATGGCTGCATGCGCGACTCCAGCAGCTGCGCGGCCCGGCGCAGGGCCCGGGCCCGGTCTTCGATGGGCGTGGCCTGCCAGATGGGCGCCATCGTGGTGGCGGCAGCCATGGCCTGGTCCACATCCTGCGCGCTCGCTTCAATGACTTGCCCGACCACATCGCGATGGTCGGCCGGATTGAGCAGCGGCTTGCGGTTTGCGGTATCGCTTTCACTGCTGTCGGCGTGATACAGGGTGGGGGCCGCCAGCCAGGGTTGGGTGGCGCCATTGAGTAACGCCGCCGCAAGCGAGCCCAGGCGATGCTCGTTACTCAGGTCCAGGCCGCTGGAATTGCGTCTGCCGGGTTTGCCTTCGGTGCTGTACAAATCGCGCGGCAGGGCGATTTTCTCGTGCGGCGCCCCCAGCGGGGTGATGGCGCTGGCAACCTCGATCGGATTGGCAACCAGCGTATTGATATCAATGCTGTCGTCGCCGATCTGATTGACAAATGAGGTATTGGCGCCGTTTTCCAGCAGGCGGCGCACCAGGTAGGCCAGCAATGTTTCGTGCGTGCCAACGGGCGCATAAATGCGGCAGGGGCGATTCAGTTTTTTGCTGCCGACCACTTCGGAATACAGCGCCTCACCCATACCATGCAGGCACTGGAATTCGTACTGGCCCGGGTAGTAATTATTGCCTGCCAAATGATAAATGGCCGCCAGCGTTTGCGCATTGTGCGTGGCAAATTGCGGGTATACGGCATCGGGCGCCGACAGCAGTTTGCGGGCGCAAGCCAGATAGGAAACATCGGTGTAGACCTTGCGGGTATAGACGGGATAGCCTTCCAGGCCGTCCAGTTGGGCGCGTTTGATCTCGGTATCCCAATAGGCGCCCTTGACCAGCCGGATCATCAGGCGATGGCGGGTGCGGCGGCCCAGGTCGATGACGTAATCAATCACATGAGGCGCGCGTTTCTGGTAGGCCTGGATCACAAACCCGATGCCATTCCAGCCTTCGAACTCACGCGTCGCGCACAGCGCTTCCAGCAGATCCAGCGACAGCTCAAGCCGATCGGCCTCTTCGGCGTCGATATTCAGGCCGACATCGTAGGAGCGGGCCAGGCGCGTTAGCGCGATCAGGCGCGGCAACAGCTCGCTCATGACACGGTCTCGCTGGGCGCGCGAGTAACGTGGGTGCAGGGCGGAAAGCTTGATGGAAATACCCGGTCCTTCATAGATGCCCCGGCCGCCTGAGGCTTTGCCGATCGCATGGATCGCCTGTTCGTATGATTCGTAGTAGCGTTGTGCATCGGCCGCCGTGGTCGCGGCTTCGCCGAGCATATCGTAACTATAGCGAAAGCCCTCGGCTTCGAATTTGCGGCTGTTGGCCAGGGCCGACGAAATGGTCTGGCCCGATACAAACTGTTCGCCCATCATGCGCATGGCCATGTTTACACCCTGGCGGATAAGCGGCTCGCCGCCCTTTGCGATCATGCGCGTCAGGGCTTTGGACAGATTTTGCTCGCTGTTGACGGCCACCAGTTTGCCGGTGAGCATCAGCCCCCAGGTAGCGGCGTTAACGAACAGGGAGGGCGAGCTGCCCATATGCGACTTCCAGTCGCCATGGCTGATTTTGTCACGGATAAGCGCATCGCGCGTGGCGCGGTCCGGAATGCGCAGCAGCGCTTCGGCCAGGCACATGAGGGCGACGCCCTCCTGGCTGGACAGGGCAAACTCCTGGATCAGGCCTTCCACGCCGCCGCCAGGGCTTTTTTCTTTAAGCGATTTGACCAGTTTGACGGCCAGTTCCCGTGTCTGCTCGGGCTTGACCAGCGCTGCCTGTTCCAGCAGCAATGGCACGCATTCGGGTTCGGGGCGGCGATAGGCCGAGGTAATGGCGGCGCGCAGCACCGATTGCGGCTGCACGTCCTGGCCGAACTCATAGAAGGGCGGCTTGCGATTGTCCAGCTGATAGGTGACGGCGCTGTCGTTGTCTGCGGCGGCCGGGGCCAGATGCCGAAGCTCGTCGGGCGTCAGGCCGCGCTCGATCTGTTCCAGATACGTAATCAGCGCCTGTTTGTGCAGCCAGTGCGGGGTACAGTTCAATTTGTCTGCGTGATATTGAAGGCGGTTTTTCAGGTCTGTATCGACCTTGATGCCTAGTGTAGTAGTCGTAGCCATATGCAACTCAAGTCTGGTTCGGATGATGACGCTGAGCGTACCGAATCTGCGGCCAAAATAATATTAGGGTTAACCCTGTTATTTAAGGTTAACCTTTGGATTTATTGAAATATTTATTTCTGCTGGCCCGATGCTGATTCAGGTTAACCACAGGCCAGG
>DATGQC010000563.1:0-13972 GCA_035304425.1 Advenella sp. | reverse complement strand
TATTCGGATATCGATCTGCTGATCCTGTTGCAACGACCGCCCGAGGAAGACGACAAAACGCTTCTGGAACAATTCGTGTCTTCCTTATGGGATCTGGGCCTGGATATCGGTCATAGCGTGCGCACCATCGACGAATGCCTGAGCGAGAGTGCCGCCGACATCACGATTGAAACCGGCTTGCTTGAATTGCGTTTTATTCTGGGAAATCGCAAGCTTGTTGCCACCCTGGAAGCCCGGTTTCGCGAACAGCTGAGCCCCCAGGATTTCTTTCTGGCCAAACAGCTCGAACTACAGCAGCGATACGCGCGTTACAGTGAAACACCGTATTCGCTTGAGCCCAATTGCAAGGAATCCCCGGGAGGCCTGCGCGACCTGCAGATGATCCGATGGATTAGTCTTGCCGCCGGACTGTCCGGCAGCTGGCGGGATCTGGTCGCACACGGCATGATGACGCGCGACGAAGCGGCCAAGTGCGCCAAGGCCGAACAGGCTTTCAAGCGCTTGCGCATAGATTTGCATCTTCTGACAGGAAAACGCGATGATCGTCTGATGTTCCATAACCAACCGCTGCTGGCCGAGGTTTATCGCATTAAGGCCTCAGATACCCGGCGTCCGGGTGAAATTCTGATGCAGCGTTATTACTGGGCGGCCCGAATTGTGTATCTGATGAATCACATCATGATGCAGAGCTTCCGGGAGCATTTCTTCCCGGTCAAAGATTGCAGCGTCATGATAGACGAGGATTTTTGCCGTGTGGGACAACAACTCGATCTTGTCGCCGAGGACGCATTCGAACGCAAACCACAACTGCTTCTTAAAGCCTTTCTGGTGTTGCAGCAACACCCGGAGGTCAATGACATGTCGGCCAAGCTGCAACGACAGATCTGGAGCTCCCGCCACCGGATTGACGCGCAATTTCGGCGCAATCCGGTGAATAAATGGCTTTTCCTGCAAATACTGCAGCAGCCCACTGGCATTGTGCATAGTTTCAGACGAATGACTATGCTCAGCATTTTGCCCCAGTACATCCCGGTATTCAGGAAAATCGTAGGACAAATGCAGCACGACCTGTTTCACGTGTACACCGTGGATCAGCACACGCTCATGGTCATTCGCAACATCCGCCGCTTTACCATGCCCGAGCATGCCCAGGAATATCCGCTAGCCAGCCGGCTGATTGCCGACATGGACCAGCACTGGCTGTTATATGTAGCCGCCTTGTTCCATGACATCGCCAAAGGGCGTGGCGGTAATCACTCGACCCTGGGCGCCTTGGAAGTGCGTAAATTCGCCCGTGATCATAATCTGGACCCGCAGGATCGCGCGCTTGTGGAGTTTCTGGTAGAACACCACCTGACCATGTCTGCGTTTGCCCAGAAAAGGGATCTGTCCGAGCCCTCGGTCATACAGGAGTTTGCCGATATCGTTGGCACAGAACGCCGCCTGACCGCGCTTTACCTGCTTACGGTCGCCGACATTCGCGGCACCAGTCCCAAGGTCTGGAATGCCTGGAAGGGCAAACTGCTTGAAGATCTCTACCATTACACACTAACTGCCCTGGGAAGCAACGTATTCGATCGGCAATCGGTACTGACACAGCGTAAAAACGACGCCATCGCGCTGGTGCGTTTTTCGGGCATCAGCGACGAAGACCGGGACCGGTTCTGGAACACCCTGGATGTCGCCTATTTTTTAAGGCACGAAGCCAGGGATATCGCCTGGCATACCCGTCTTCTGTATCGCATGCTGCCGCAAGTAGGCGCCGAGGTCCGTGCCCGGCCTACTGAAAATAACGAAGGCATTCAGGTGATGGTGTACACGCCCGATCGTCCCGATCTGTTTGAGCAGATCTGTTCCTATTTCTACGAACAACGCATTGATATTCTGGACGCCCGCATCCACACGACGCGCCAGGGCTACGCGCTGGACAGTTTCGTCGTGGACAGCGCAGCGATTGACGCGGACATCCGCTCCAATGTGCCACTGATCGAGCATGGCTTGCGCAACCGGCTGAACGAGCCGCTACCGGCGCAGAACGAACCATTAACCCTGAAAAGCAATCGCTATGTCGTGGGCGCCAATGTCCGCCGTTCGCGCACGTTCCCGCTGGTCCCCCTGATTGAACTTTTACCTGATGAAAACAGTCAGTATTGGCGATTGTCGATCACAGCGATGGACAGTCCGGGCATTCTTTATGCGCTTGCCAACACGTTCAAGCGGCATCAGATTAACCTGCAAATGGCCAAGGTCATGACACTGGGAGACCGCGTAGAGGATATCTTCATTCTTGGCGGCAGCGCGCTGGATAATCCTCGGACGCAAATGCAGTTCAAACGTGACTTGCTGACCGCAATCAATAACCTGACAGCGCAGAAATAGATAACAATGAGCTTCAATGAATATATCCTGATTTTCAGCCGCAGTTTTCTGTTTGTTCTTGCGACACTGCTTCCTATTGTGAACCCACCTGCCGTCGCGCCCATCTTTCTGACCATGACCGAAGGGGCCAGCGCCGCTACCCGCAAGCAGCTTGCCAAACGCATTTCAATCAACGTTTTTGTGATGCTCACGCTGGCTGCGCTGTTCGGCAATATGGTATTGAGTTTTTTCGGCCTCTCATTGCCCATTGTCCGTGTCGGCGGCGGCCTGCTGGTGGTCGCCAGCGCCTGGCAACTCGTAAATGCCAAAGATCCGGATACCGACGCCCATGAAAAGCTGGTGGAAAACTATTCACAGGAAAAAGTAAAGTCCAGCGCCTTTTACCCGCTCACCTTCCCGATCGCCTGCGGACCGGGCAGCATATCCGCGGCCATTACTGTTGGCGCCTCATTCGATTTCATCAGCGCAAGTGCCGGCGTTATGAGCGTGAGCGCCATGCTCCTTGCAGTGATCAGCGTCAGCGCCATTCTGTTTTTCTGCCTGCGCTTTGCTGCACGCTTTCTTGCCCGCCTGGGCACCTCCGGAACCGCCGTATTTATGCGATTGTCCGCTTTCATCCTGCTGTGCATCGGCGTGCAGATTATGTGGGATGGCGCACATGAGCTGATCATGCGCCTGTTTGCCGATATTTATTCAACCTACTCCAGAACCTCTCTATGACCCAGTCTCGCCTGAATCTTATTGCCCTGCTCTGCCTGCTTGCATTAGCCGTTGCGCTTGTCAGTCAACATGTTTTCGACATGCCGCCCTGCGCGTGGTGCGTGCTGCAGCGGCTCATCCTATTGCTTATCGCAGGCGTGTGTCTGCTGGGCAACCTGGTTCCAGGCATGGCAAAGCGCGTGATGGCGCTCTTGACCCTGGCCTTATCCATTGCCGGCATCGTCGCGGCCTGGTACCAGCATACGGTAGCGTCGCAAATGGTGTCGTGCGACCGTACATTTGCCGATATTTTCATGTCCAGAACCACCGGACTGGACGGCCTGGCGCCCTGGCTTTTCGGCATTTATGCCACGTGCATGGACGCCAAAGTGACCGTGTTCGGAGTCGAATACGTGCTGTGGGCCTTACTGTTATTTGTCGTACTGCTGGTATTGAGCGGCTATGCCTTGTTTGGGAAAACGCAGCGCGCCTCCCGCCTTGCATAGCAACGACCCGTATTGATCGAACACCGCTTCAGTGATGGCTTGTCGACGCATCCGACGCCAGCACATCATGCGCCAGGCGCCGGTCCTGTTTCATGCCAAACCATAATCCGGCCTGACCCAGGATCGCGGTGCATGCGAGCACCGTAAATGCGGTCAGTGCGGGATTGTCTCCCAGCCCGACAAGCGATGTACAGACGGCTCCGACCAACATTTGCGTAAAGCCATACAGACCTGCGGCCGAGCCTATCAGATGGCGATCAACACTCAAGCCCTTGGTCAGCGCTGCCGGACTCGCAATCCCGGCGCCGACAGCAAAGATGAACATGAGCGTGGTGACGCTCACAATATGCAACGCATCAGCCAGCGTAAACGCCAGCAGCAGCAAGGCGGCAACAACACTGAGTGCATTGCCGCCAATCAACAGCCGCTCTAGCGAATAACGACCGATCAGCTGCCGCGTCGCGGCGTTCCCCACGGACAACCCAACGATCAGCAGGGCCAGATAGATGCCCACCTCTTGCGCGGAGCGGTGCAGGTCCATGGTAATGATGAACGGCGCGGCGGCGATAAAGGAATAAATGGCCGTTGTAGCGCAACCGCCGCCAAACGCATAAGCCAGAAACGACGGCGAGCGCAGCAGCGATTTATAGTCCGCGGCCAAAGCCGCCGGCTTCACTGTACCGGTTGGCGCGCCGGTTTCCGGCAGCAGCCGCCAGGTTGAAAAAAAGGTAATCAGGCCCAGCAAAGCGAGCGTATAGAAAACAGACCGCCAACCGAAATGCAGGGCAAGAAAGGATCCGAACAGCGGAGCCAGACCTGGCCCGGCCATCATGATCAGATTGAGCAACGCCTGGTCTTTGACGGCGCTATCGCCTGCCGCGGTATCGCGCACGATCGCCCTTCCCAGCGCCAGACCGGCGCATCCGCCCAATGCCTGAAACAACCGCGCCAGCACCAGCGTAGACTCGCTCTGCGACAAAGCGGCCGCCACACCGGCCAGCACATAGATAGTCAGGCCGGCTAGCAGCAAGGGGCGCCGACCAAACCCGTCCGATAGCGGACCATAGACCAGCTGCCCGAAAGCCAGACCAAGAATATACAGGCTGATCGTCATTTGCATGGCGCTCATGCTGGCGCCAAGATCGGCCGCAGCATCCGGCATGGCTGGCACGAACATATGCATGGCCAGCGTACCACTCAGGGTTACCAGCACCAGCAGCCACAATGGCGCACGTATGGCTTTTTTTTCAGGCATGAAAATCGGCGCCATCCGAATCGGACCACAGTGCGCCGTCCAACGTTTCCAGCGTGCCCAGCAGCTGCTGCAATACCGATCGGGTTGTTTCCAGGTCTGCTTCATTAATGTCCAGAAACAGGCGACGCCGGCCTTCTTGCACGACCCGTTCCACGCTGGATACCGTTTGCCGGCCGGTATCGGTCAGATGGATGATTTTCTCCCGACGGTCCGTGCCCTCCAGGCGCTGAATATAACCCGCTGTTTGTAAACCATCGAGCAGGCGCACCACCGATGAGCTGTCCAGCCCCATCAGCGCAGCCAGATCCTTTTGACGCAGTGGCTGTGCGGCCCTTGCAATATACAAGAGAGGCAGCCAGGTAGCTTCGGTCAGCCCCAAGGGCTGCAGACGACGATCCAGCGCCCTGCGCCACTGGCGATTGATTTGTCCGGAAAGCGAGAGAAGCACCCGTCCGAAATCCGGCTTCGTGGTTACGTTTGACATGGGTATAAATGATTTACCAATAGATGACATGTCAATTATATTTCAAAATAACCCAAGCGGCAATAAACAGGCGCCGGCGCTTAGGCAAAAATTTTGTAGTTGCAATGCGGGGCCGTTTCACAAAAACGCAGAACAGAACGCCAGAGCACGCCAAGCGTGTGCAAAGACGGGCGCAACACACGCTGCTTGCCCGGCAATCCATACTAAGACGCGCTCATCGTTATTGGGGCGATGCTGGCGGGAAGCGTGTCTTGACGTCACGTGCGTGCAAGGTTGATAACCACTTGCTTGACCAGCGAGTTCCGCTCTGTGGCGTGGCACAGATCCAGGCATATCAGGAAGTCGAACCGGATATCCTGAATGTCTGGTACGACCCGCGGGCTGGAATAGTCGCGAGCCAAATTTTTTCGCCAGTGGGAGGACTATATCGTCATGTGGGGTGCTTAACCCAACCGTAGCAAGTCCAGCCTGGAAGCGCGCCTACCCTGCTTCGTGCATCCGTCGCGGTCTGTCGTTCCATGTTGTGTGTGGTAGCGATGCGCTCAGCTGGCGCCCTATCCTTAGCGTTCTACGCGCAAGTCCCGGCACTTGCTTGTGAGGACATGATTATCTGGTCATTAGCGTGAAACGGTGATACCAAACACTTAGAGCTCGGCAAGACTCGGCCCCGCCTTCTTCACGACAGGCTCCAGCAATTGGCTCGATCCGCGCGATTGCTCGCTTCTGGCTCATTGAAAGAGCAATGATCATAGCAAGCGTTATCATTGAACAATCTTGCCATCACAAATTGAACAAGGTTGCCATCACAACGGTAACCATGTGGATTGATTTGATTCTTGTGCCTGTAAAGGCTCACGAGCTACGTTTTAAAGTAGCGCCCCTGCCGCAAGACGCAGACAGGGACCGATGTGCGCACCAGGCTTATGCCTTGGCCGCATACCCCATATTAAACTGCAGGCCGCCAACCGCCTGCCCTTCCTTGACCTGATGCCTGGTCAGACGCAGCCTTTCCAGATAGGCCTTGTCAACATCACCCGTAACATACTGACCATCAAAGCAGGAAGCTTCAAACTGCGTAAGCGCAGGGTTCAAATCCGAGATGGCAGCTTTCAGATCAGCCAGGTCCTGGTATACCAGACCGTCTGCTCCAATTTCGGCAGCGACTTGTTCCGGCGTTCTGCCGTTGGCGATCAAGTCATCCTGGGTTGGCATATCGATTCCGTAGACATTGGGAAAACAGACCGAAGGAGCGGCTGACGCGAAAAATACTTTGCGCGCCCCTGCTGCCCTTGCCATGTCGACAATTTCGCGACTGGTCGTGCCCCGCACGATAGAATCATCTACCAGCAGCACATTTTTATCCTTGAATTCAACGCTCATGGCGTTCAGTTTCTGGCGGACCGATTTTTTCCGTACCGCCTGCCCGGGCATGATAAAGGTTCGGCCCACATAGCGGTTTTTGATGAATCCTTCACGATACTCAAGCTTGAGCTTGGAGGCCAGTTGCATGGCGGCCGGCCGGGAAGAATCGGGGATAGGCATCACCACATCGATTTCCCGCAGACGCAATTGCCGGGCCACTTTGTCGGCGAGATACTCGCCCATTTTCAGCCGTGCGTTGTAGACATTTACGCCGTTAATGGTGGAATCGGGACGGGCGAAATAAACATATTCGAAAATGCAGGGGGTAAGCACGGGATTGTCGGCGCATTGCTGTTCATGCACATTACCGTCCAGATCAATAAACACGGCTTCGCCGGCATCAATATCACGGACGAAATCAAATCCGCTGCCTTCCAGCGCCACCGACTCAGACGCGACCATCCATTCTGCGCCCAGTTCTGATTCGAATTTGCCCAGACATAGCGGCCGGATGCCAAACGGATCGCGAAAAGCCAGCAACCCATATCCGGCAATCTGCGCAACTACCGAGTATGCTCCCTTGACCCGCCGATGCAATGCTGCGACAGCCTTGAACATGGCTGCCGGATCCAGGCTGCTGCCCTGTGCAGCCGACTGCAGCTCATGCGCCAACACATTGAGCAAAACCTCGGAATCTGAATTGGTATTGATATGACGCTGATCCACTTTGAACAGCGACTCGCGCAGTTCACGCCAGTTGGTCAGATTGCCATTATGAGCAAACGTAATACCGAAAGGCGCATTGACATAAAATGGCTGCGCCTCTTCCAGCGAATCGCTGGAGCCGGCCGTCGGATATCGCACCTGTCCGATGCCGGAATGGCCGGGCAGATCGCGCATATTGCGAGTGCGAAATACGTCGCGCACCAGGCCGTGAGCCTTGTACATATTGAAGTGATTGCCGTAGGCGGTCGCGATACCGGCTGCGTCCTGTCCACGATGTTGCAGTAACAGCAGACTGTCGTACACCAGTTGATTCACTGGACCGCGCCCGACGATACCGATAATTCCGCACATAAAAAGCCTATCCTGAAAAATACGAGAGAGAAAAACGAAAGGAAGAAACTAATAAGGTAAATAGGATCCGATGCTGTCTGGCAGGCGCAACTTGATTTCATGCACAGCCATCATCGCCATAGGAGAAAACCTGGCATTGACCCACCAGGGTTCCTTTGGAAAGGGCGTATAGCCGGCAAGCACCACCAGGATCAGGATAATCATGACGCCACGGGCGATGCCGAACACAATGCCAAGCCCCTGATCGGCCGGCCCCAGGCCCGTCGCTTCAATCAGTGTGGCCAGCGTCACATTGACCAGACCGACAACCAGCAAAATGGCGATAAACACCACCGCGTACCCAATACCCATGCTGATCAGCGCGTTGTTGATGTACTGCATCACCCAGGGATAAACCGCCGGCCCCCACCAGATTGCGCCAATAAATGCAGCAGCATAAGCGATTAATGAGAAGGCTTCTTTAAGAAACCCTCTCATTAATCCAAGAAGCCCCGAGATAGCGATAATCCCGAGGCAGGTATAATCAAATTCGGTCACTTCGGTGCATGGATATCAATTCGACGAAATGAAGCCGTTGTCATAACCCAGTGAACGAAGGCGGGTTTGCGCTGCCTGGGCAGCTTCACGTGACTTGAACGGGCCTACGCGCAAACGATAAATCTGCTTGCCGTTTACGACAGAATTCTGAACATAGACGTTGGACACACCCTCGGCTGCCAGCTTGCTACGGCGGCTTTGAGCGTCGTCCGAGGAGCCATACGAAGCGATCTGCAGGGAATAATCCCCGGCGGTGACCTTGGGCGTGCTTTTTTCCGCCTGCGCGGGGTCACGACCTTCCAGAATGGCCAGCGCCCGGGAACCATCGTCGGTACGGTTGCTATCCCTGATCACACCGGGCTTTTTGGGCTGCTCGGCAGCTTTGTTGGCTGCAGCCTTTTTCCGTTCAGCAGCCTTTTTGGCATCGGCCTGTGCTTTGGCCTGGGCAGCAGCTTCCTGCTTTGCCTGCTCGGCCTGGTCCTCTGGGGTGACTGGCTGGTTTGCCGTACCGGAAGCGATGGATCGGTTCGGGTCCAGGGCTTCAGTCAACCCGGTCAAACCCGGCTCCTGGCCCCCTGGCGTGGTTCCCTGATCCTGTGGCTGTTCAGCCGTGCTGGAGGCGACCGATCCGGTCACCGGCGGGGTTTGTGGCGCACTGCCATCAACGTTGGCCTGCTGTGATGTGGAACTTGGGCCGCTGGACTCAACCCCCGGCGTTGTTGTTACCGACAGGGAATTGCTATCGCTCCCTCCGCCCGATACTAAAGGCGGTTTCTGCGCCGGCGCAGGCGTGCTGTCTGTACCGCCGGTATCGAGCACCATAGGTACGATAATGACCGCGGCCAAAACAAGAATAATCGCGCCGATAAGCCGGTTTCTGGCCTTGACCCTCAGATCGTTGGCCTGGTTCTGCTCTGACTGGGTACGGCGTTGTCCCGGCCGATTATTATCTTGTGAATTGAATAAACCCATAACTTATTCCCGACTATTTATAAAGATAAGCTTCAGACGGCTGGGCGCCCTAAATGCTGTAAAACTGCGGCCACCGTTAAAAACGAGCCAAACACGACTATTCTATCATTGTCGGCGGCCTTTGAACGCGCAGAATCATAGGCAGCAGCCGGAGAATCAAAAACCGTTACGGTTGGTAACCCTTCGGCGTCCGCCGGCAGCTGCTTGCGTATTCTTTCGGCAATATCCTGTCCGCTGCGGCTGCGCTCGCCGTCAAGCGTGGCGCAGTACCAATGATCCACCTTGCGGCCGAATTTTTTGATCACCTCGTCGCAATCTTTGTCATTGACCATACCGACTACCGCATGGGTATAGGGGAAATAGGCCATGCTATCCAGATTGTGCGCAAGCACCGCCGCGGCATGCGGATTGTGCGCCACATCGAGCACCACCGTCGGCTGCCCGGGAAGGATCTGAAAGCGTCCCGGCAGCACTGCCTGGATCAGGCCCTGGCGGACAGACTGTTGCGGAACGGCAAGTTGCTGTCGCAGTGACTCGATGGCGGCCAAAGCAGCCGAAGCATTGAGTAATTGGTTGGCGCCGCGCAAGGCCGGATAGGCCAGCGCATTACGCCGCTGATGGCGGCCGGCAAACGCCCACTGCTGCTTATCCGCAGAATAGTTGAAATCGTGCCCGAACAGCCACAAATCCGCCTCAATTTCGCGCGCGTAATCCAGCACCGACTGAGGCGGTTGCGGATCACTGCAAATAGCCGGTTTACCTTTGCGGAAAATATGCGCCTTTTCCCAGCCGATTTTTTCCCGGGTATCCCCAAGCCAATCGATATGATCGACATCGACGCTGGTGACAATAGAGCAATCTGCATCCACGATATTGACTGCATCCAGCCGCCCTCCCAGCCCCACTTCCAGAATGGCCACATCGGTTTGGTGTTCCTTGAACAGCAAGAGCGCCGCCAGCGTGGTGTATTCGAAATAAGTCAGCGTGACGTCGCCGCGCGCCGCCTCAATGCGCGCCAGTTGCCGGACAATTTGCTCGTCGGTGGCCAGTTCGCCACGAAGACGGATGCGTTCATTGAAATCAATCAGATGAGGAGAGGTATACAGGCCGGTTTTGTATCCGGCGGCCAGATAAATCGCCTCGAGCATGGCGCAGGTGGAGCCTTTGCCGTTGGTGCCGCCCACAATGATTTTGACGCCGCCGCCCTCACAGGCCTGCAGGCGCTGCGCTACCGTTCTGACCCGATCAAGCCCGAGCTCAATCGCTTTGGGGTGCAGAGATTCAAGATAAGCCAGCCAATCGGCCAGCGAGTGCTTACTAGTAGGAACGGCAGACATAATAAAAATGAAATACCCGAAAGCAGAATTTTAAGTCATCAAAATGAAAAACACTCCTATTTTCGGCGCCAGCCGTAAATAAGAGTGTTCGTTGCCAGCCGGCAGCCGGCGCAGCCCACAGGAAACCCGACGCAATCACAGCACCCTGCCGCGACGACAGCATGACGCATCATGCCGCGGCCATCTGCGCAGGCGCCGGGCAATTCGATCTACTTGCGTTTGACCGGAGGCAGATCCGTACACGTACCGTGCGCCACCTCTGCCGCCATGCCGACCGATTCGCCAAGCGTTGGGTGAGGATGAATCGTTTTGCCGATATCTACGGAATCGGCGCCCATCTCCACGGCCAGCGCCACTTCGGAAATCAAATCGCCGGCATGGGTGCCCACAATGCTGCCGCCGATAATCCGATGGGTCTCGGCATCAAACAACAGTTTGGTAAAGCCTTCGGAGCGGCCGTTGGCAATCGCCCGACCCGATGCCGCCCAGGGGAATACCCCCTTCTCATACTTGATCCCTTGCTTTTTGGCCTCTTCCTCTGTAAGGCCAGCCCAGGCCACTTCCGGGTCCGTGTAGGCAACAGAAGGAATGACGCGAACATCAAAATAGCTCTTGTGCCCTGCGATGACTTCGGCAGCCACATGTGCTTCGTGTACCGCCTTGTGGGCCAGCATGGGTTGCCCAACGATATCGCCAATGGCAAAAATATGCGGCACGTTGGTTCGCATCTGCTCATCCACGTCAATGAACCCGCGTTCTGATACCTGGACACCGGCCTTGTCGGCGCCGATTTTTGCACCGTTGGGTGAGCGTCCCACCGCCTGCAAGACCAGATCATATCGTTGTGGTTCGGCGGGCGCCGCATCTCCTTCGAACGTGACCCAGATACCGTCGGGCTTGGCCTGGGCGGACACCGTTTTGGTTTTGACCATAATCTGATCAAAACGGTCTTCGTTTTTCTTTTGCCATACCTTGACCAGATCGCGATCTGCGCCCTGCATCAGGCCGTCGAGCATTTCGACAACATCCAGACGCGCACCCAGTGCGGAATAGACGGTCCCCATCTCCAGGCCGATAATGCCGCCGCCGATAATCAGCATTTTTTTCGGAATGCTTTTCAGTTTCAATGCACCAGTGGAATCGACGATTCGCTCATCTTCGGGCAGAAACGGTAATTTCACCGACTGACTGCCGGCCGCAATAATGGCATGTTTGAATGCCACTGTTTCACTTGAACCGTCGTCTTTTTTCACTGTCAGATGATGTTCATCGGCAAACTCGCCCAGCCCCTGAATGACCTTGACCTTGCGCGCCTTGGCCATGCCCGTCAGGCCACCCGTCAGTGTGGAAACCACTTTGTCTTTGCTGGCGCGCAACTTATCCAGATCAATGGTCGGGTCACCAAAGGTGATGCCGTTCTGCGAAAGATGTTTCGCCTCTTCCAGTACCGCCACGCTGTGCAGCAGTGCTTTGGAAGGAATACATCCCACGTTCAGGCACACCCCGCCCAGCGTAGCGTAGCGTTCCACCAGCACGACGCTTAACCCCAGATCGGCCGCACGGAAAGCCGCCGAGTAGCCGCCTGGACCAGCGCCCAGCACCAGCACATCGCAACCATCGGCAGGAGCTGACGCTGGCGGCGAGTATTTGACCTGGCTGCTGTCGCCACCGCTCGCGGCGCGCCGGTCAGACGTGTCCGCCTGTGCCTGCCGTGTGTCTGACGAATTGCCGGCGCGCTCAGGAACTTTACGCTCGCTGTCGCTGGCCGACTGCGCAGTTGCAGCCGCAGCGCTTTTTGCAGCAGACTGCGCCTTATCCTGCGTCGCCGGTTTATCAACGGCGGCAGCCTGTGCGCCTGCCGCGGCAGCTTCAAGCATCAGGATAACGTCGCCTTCGGCAACTTTGTCACCGACCTTAACCGACAGGGACACGACTTTACCGGCAGCCGACGATGGTATTTCCATGGATGCTTTGTCGGACTCGACAGTAATCAGGCTTTGTTCTTCCTTGACCGTATCGCCTTCGGCCACCAGCACTTCGATCACTTCTACCGCATCGAAGTCACCGATATTGGGCACCTTGATTTCTACTTGACTCATCAATATCTCCCGTCAGATCAGGACACGGCGAAAATCCGCCAGAACCGCAGCCAGATACGCATTAAAGCGCGCCGCAGCGGCGCCGTCGATCACGCGATGATCATAGGAAAGCGACAGGGGCAGCATCAGACGCGGTGCAAATTCCTTACCGTTCCAGACCGGCTGCATGGAAGATTTGGAGACGCCAAGAATCGCCACCTCAGGCGCATTGATAATGGGCGTAAAGCTTGTGCCGCCAATGCCGCCGAGCGAACTGATGGAAAAACATCCCCCCTGCATTTGAGCAGGCGACAATTTACCTTCGCGCGCCAGCTTGGCCAGCTCGGTCATTTCCTTGGCGATCTGGCTGACCGCTTTTTTGTCTGCATCGCGAATCACCGGAACAACCAGACCATTTGGCGTATCGGCTGCAAACCCGACATGGAAGTATTGTTTAAGCACCAGATTATCGCCGCTGAGCGAGGCGTTAAACTCCGGAAATTTCTGTAGCGCAGATACCACGGCCTTGATCAGGAAGGCCAGCATGGTGAACTTGACGCCTGCCTTCTCATACTCTTTATTCATGGAAACCCGGAAAGCTTCCAGCTCGGTGATATCGGCCTGTTCGTTATTGGTCACATGCGGAATCATGACCCAGTTCCGATGCAGGTTGGCGCCGGAAATTTTCTTGATGCGCGACAAAGGTTTGCTTTCGATCGGCCCGAATTTGGAGAAGTCGATATTAGGCCAGTCCAGCACGCTCAAGCCGCCGCCCACTTGCGAACGGGTGGTTGTAGAGGACGAACTGGTGGCTACAGACAGCGCGGCCTTGACGAATTTGCGGACATCGTCCTGTGTAATACGCTGCTTGGCGCCGGAACCGGTAATCTGGGTCAGGTCCACACCCAGCTCGCGGGCAAATTTGCGGACCGAGGGCGAGGCATGCGGCAAACTACGGGCAGATACCGCAGAACCAAAAGCAGCCGTAGGGGAAACGCGTTGCTGCCCGGCGCCACTCGCCTGGGAAGGCGGCGCCTTGGCCGCTGCGGCTGGTTCGCCCTGAGCCTTGTCAACACGGCTATCTGCAGGCTTGCCTTGCTGTTCGGCCGGCGTCGCGGCCGCCTTAGCCGTGCCGCCAGCAGACTTGAGCTTGATGATCGCCGTCCCTTTCGCTACTTTATCGCCCACCTTGACCAGTACGGCTTCGACTTCCCCGTCGTCAGAAGAAGGAATTTCCATAGACGCCTTGTCCGACTCCACGGTGATCAGGCTCTGTTCCTGCTTGA
>DATGQC010000562.1:0-11435 GCA_035304425.1 Advenella sp. | reverse complement strand
GCACCGCCCCGGACTCGCTGCGAGTCCCGACGATTTCAATGCCTTCCAGCGAAGCGGCGCGATAAAGGGAATTGATGTGGTCGCCACACAAGCCAAATATCCGCGTCACGCCATGCGCGCTTAAAGTTTTCGCCAGGTAGAAAGCACCGGTGCCGTTAATGTCAATACTCATTTTTTTACTCTCCTCTTAATTTAATGTTGTGCGATTAGGCCGACGTACTCACGCTCACAGTCTTCAATTGCGTGTAATGAAATAATGACTCAACGCCCTTCTCACGGCCGATGCCGCTCATTTTGTAGCCGCCGAAAGGCGCTTCGACGCCGATAGGCATAAAATCATTGACATATATCTGTCCCGCCTCCAGTTGTTTGGCAACGTCATGCGCTTTTGCGACATCACGCGTCCAGACGGCGGCAGCCAGGCCAAAATCGCTGTCGTTGGCGATGTCGACGGCTTCCTGTTGGGTATGGAACGGGATCACACAGGCCACCGGTCCGAAAATTTCCTCTCGGGCAATACGCATTTGATTGGTGACATTGGAAAACAGCGTGGGCGCCAGGTAATAGCCATTACCAAGGCCGGCGCCGGTAAGCCGTTGCCCGCCGTGCTCCAGGCAAGCCCCTTCTTCATTGCCTATCTCGATATAGCCAAGCACCCTTTTCATCTGTGATTCCGAGATAACCGGACCCATATCCGGATCGCTGTTGCCAGGTCCGACATCCAGCTGCGTCAGTGCCTCGACAACCAGTCGGGTAAATGGCTCCGCGACCGATGTATGAACCAGCAAGCGGGTGCCGGCCGAACATATTTGGCCTGAGTTAAACACAAATGCCTTTACCGCCAACGCTGCGGCTTTATCAAGATCGGCATCGGCGAAGACAATAAAAGGCGATTTTCCTCCGAGTTCCGTTGTAAACGGGCAAACTCTGTCCGCGGCACGCTTCATGACCGTCTTGCCGGTGGCGACGGATCCGGTGAATGCGATTTTCTTCACCCCGGAATGATCTACAAGCGCTTGTCCGGTCAGCGCACCGTCACCCGTCACAACGTTAAGCACGCCTGGCGGCATCCCCGCCTTGATGCACAGCGCCGCCAGCTCCAACGTCGTTGCGCAGGTGTTTTCATCAGGTTTGACGACGGCGGAATTACCTGCAGCCAAAGCGGGAGCAATGCCGCGGCCCGCCTGGGTAATTGGCCCGTTCCATGGAATAATATGTCCGGTGACGCCGTAAGGCTCACGCAATGTGTAGACCAGATGCTCGTTGGAGGCCGGAATCACCTCGCCAAAAATCTTGTCGGCCGAACCGGCAAAATATTCAAAATACCGGGCGCACGTATCCACATCGGCCAGCGAGACTTTTAAGGGCTTGCCCGTGTCTACCGTTTCCAGATAGGCAAGCCACTGCCGGTTGGCCCGCAGTAGCGTGGACACCTCATAAAGAATCCTGGATCTTGCCTTTGGCTGCAAAGCCATCCAGGTGCGGAACCCCTGCTCTGCGCTCCTGACGGCCCGATCGATATCGGCAGCTGTGCCCCTGCAATATTGCGCGACAGCGGCTCCGGTGGACGGATCAATGACGGAATAATACGAGCCACTTTCCGTGGCTTCCCAACGGCCGTGTATAAAGTGACCATATTTAGGCAGATGGCCCGCTTCATTAGCGTACTTGATGGTTGGCTCAATCTTGTGATTTGACAGCATTTTGTCGTTCATCCCTGGTAAAAAATTTTCATGACGTCACGGTTGATCAATTGATTTGCGCGCCGGACGCGTCAACCATTTTTCCCCAGCGCTCAAGCTCGGCGTTAAAGAAGTCTTTCGACTGTTGAACAGAATCGTCGAAAATGCTGTATCCCATCGCCTTCAGCTTTTTCGCTACATCGGGCTTGCGCAGGACTTTCCTTATCGCTGCATTCATTTTCTCGATGATCTCTGGCGCCGTGCCACTGGGCGCCAGCACCGCGCTCCACAGTTTTATGTCATACCCGTTCAGCACACTGTCAATAGTGGGAACGTCCGGATATAAAGCCGCCGGCTCCGTGGTGGTCACCCCCAAGGGACGCAGCTTGCCGGCATTGATATGCGGCATGACTTCGACCAGCGGCGCAATGTTCATTTGCACCTCTCCACCCAGTAATGCGACATTCGCAGGACCGCCGCCTTTGAACGGAATGTGAACCATTGAGCCGTGAATCAGACGGTTAAACAGCGCGGTCGCCAAGTGGTGCGACGATCCGTTACCTGCCGAGCCATAGTTCATGGGACCTTTTTTATTGGTCACATACGCAATGAACTCTTTCAAGGTCTTCGCGGGAAAATCGGCGCGGACGACCAGCACATTCGGAAACGAGACGACGGGCGCCACGGGAGTAAAATCCTTGGTTAAATCGTATTGCAATTGCCGATAAAGCTTTCTGGCCGCCGCCTGCGCGTTGGTGGCAAGCAAAAACGTATAGCCGTCAGCAGCCGAACGGGCAACAAAAGTGGCGCCGATATTGCCGCCTGCGCCCCCTCTGTTCTCCACAACCACCGGCTTTCCGAGCACGTCATTGAGTTCGCTGGCCAGCAGCCGCGCCGTCGCATCGGTGCTTCCGCCTGTCGCAAACGGCGCCACCAACGTGATCGGCCGGTCAGGCCAGGTGCCTGCATGGGCTTGTATAGCTGGAAAAACTCCAACAGCAACACTCAAGGCCACAAATAGCCTTCTAATCCAGATAGTCATCTTCTCTTCCTCCTTTTGGCGTTCTGAAACCGATGAGTTATCAGAGCGCTTGAAAATCATCAGACATCGACGTTTATATTGATTGACTGCTTATTTTTTAATTGCTTTGATTTTTAAATTGGTGGGCCGGACCGACTCAGGACCGCCGGTTTTCTATTCCTGGCGCTCGCGTACGGCGGCCAGTTCCTCCATGAGAATGGGCACGGCCAGGTTGCACGAGTGAATGCCCATCACCGTGGTCAGTTGAATCACCTCCAGGATTTCGTCGCGGGTCGCGCCATGTTTAAGCGCATTCTGCAGGTGACGGCGCACGCCCGGTCCATAGAGATGCGTCGTCGCCGCATTGATGGCGATCATGATCAGTTCCTTGTACTTTTGCGGCAGGGGTCCGTTCTTGTGCGGAACACTGCGAAAAGCCAGATACGCTTCCATGAAGGCAGGATCCAGCGCACGCAGCTGATCCCATAGCGGATTCCAGTCTCCCTTGGCGATATGTTCCTCGCAGAGCGGCGTTGGTGTGGTGCTGATGTTGGACATAGTAGGTTCCTTATTCCGTGTTGCTGTCTTCAAGGATAAAATCTGCCGCGCGTTCACCAATCATCATGGCCGGCGCATTGGTGTTGGACGAAGCGATGGTGGGCATGACCGAGATGTCGGCGACCCGCAAGCCGCGTATCCCGTGCACGCGCAAGCGTGAATCCACGACAGCATCGTCTTTGCCGCCCATGCGGCAGGACCCGACCGTATGCCATGCGGTTTGTCCCGATTCCCTGGCGTAGGTCAGCAATTCCTCATCGGATACCGCAGCAGCGCCAGGCCGCTCTTCCTGGATAATGACCTTGCGCATGGCTTCTTGCGAGGCAACGCGCCGGATCAGCCGCAACAGATTGACCGACGTTTTTCGGTCTTGCTCATGCTGCAGGTAATTCGGCTGGATACTCGGCGCGTCCAGCGGATTCGGCGAAGCGCAATGGATGGATCCCCGCGATTGCGGGTACAGCATGAATCCTCCCAGGGAGAATCCCGAAAATGGGTCAATGCCGCCGACGCCCGAACGCGAATACCTGTCCTTGCCGCTGATGTGATAGATGCGCATCATGACGTCGGGTCGCTGACACTGCGGCGTGGTGCGCGTGATGGCGTGGGCGGTGGACGACGTGCTGGCCAGCAACCCCTTGCGTTGCGTCAGGTACTGCCAGCCGACTTTCATTTTATGCAATGGGCTGTGCATGACGTCATTGATCGTCTCGGCAATCGTAGTGCGAAAGGTGCAGCGGACCTGCAAGTGGTCGCTCACGTTCTCGCCCACCGCCGGAAGATGGTGCGTAACCGGAATGCCCAGATTCTGCAACAGCTCGGCGTTACCTATGCCGGATAGTTCCAATAGTTGGGGCGACTGTATCGCGCCGGCGCTCAGAATGGTTTCCCTGCCGGCCAGAGAACGACGTGTCGAGCCCTGCCAATCATATTCGACCCCCGTGCAGCGGCCTTGCTCGATCAACAACTTCCTTACCATGGCGCGGGTGCGGACGGTGAGATTCTTGCGCGATCGCGCCGGCGTCAGATACCCGACCGCCGCGCTCCAGCGCCGCCCGTTGCTGGCGCTTTGTTCCAGATAACGCACGCCCTCATAGCTATCGGCGTTGTAGTCGGGGGTGGGCGCGATGCCAGCCTGTGTACAAGCCTCGATATAGGCATCGGATAACTTGTCCGGTTCGCGCCTGGCCCTGTCGGTAATGCGTATCGGCCCTGTCTTGCCACGCAAGGGATGATCGCTATATGGATTACATTCAAGCCGGGCAAAATACGGCAACAAATCCTGATGCCGCCAGCCTTGCACGCCCAGTTGTTCCCAGCTGTCATATTCTTCGGGATCACCCCAGACGTAGGCCATGCCGTTAAGGCAACTGGACCCGCCCAGTACCTTGCCGCGCGGCGAGTAGATCTGCTGGCCGGCCAGATAGGATTGCGGCTCGCTCTTGAACGGCCAGACATAGCGCTCGTTCGTCAACAGCTTGCCCACCCCCAGCGGGATATGAATCCATAAGTTGTCATCTTTACCGCCGCCTTCCAGCAACAGCACATTAAATGTTCCGCTGGCGCTGAGCCGGTTGGCAAGCGCGCACCCGGCTGAACCAGCGCCCACGATAATGTAGTCAAAAGACTCGTTAGTCATCTTATTTGCCAGCCCTGTTCTTGAATGAGTCCTTGCGGAAACTGTATAGCGCGGCCGGGTCTACGCTGACATCAACCACAGCGGGCTTGCCGCAACGGATGGCTGCGGCGACCGTGTCGCCCAGGTCGGCTGCTTTCGTAACGCGAAAACCCTTGGCGCCCCACAATTGCGCGAGCTGGTCGAACGGTGGGTTGGTGACATCTGCGCCGATATAGCGCTCGCCGAAAAAATCGCGTTGATAGGCTTTCTCGGCGCCCCAGCAGCCGTTATTCATAACGATGCAGACTGTGTTGATGCCATTTTCCACTGCGGTTCCCAGTTCGCTGCAGGCCATGCCGAAGCCACCATCTCCCATCAGACTGACGACGGTCCGGTCGGGCAAGGCGACTTTAGCGCCCAGGCCACACGCATAGGAGAATCCGACGAGACCGAAATCCAGCGGCGTAAACAGCGACGGCGTTTGCATATATCGCAATTGATCGGTCGCCTGCAGGCAGAGCGTTCCGGCATCCATGGTATAGATGGCGTCGTCCGGCATGACGTCGCGCAATACCTTGAACAAATGACCGGGCTGCAGGGGATCGGCCGACTGCCCATGGTCTTTGTCGCGCTGCGCCAGCATTGCGGCGCGGCGCGCCATGAAGCCTTCGGTCCAGGCCTGGGTTGCGGACGTGACGCGATGCCCCGCCAGCGCAGCGGCAAGATCTTCTGCAATGCAACCGGCGTTGCCCTGGATGCCGACCGCGATGGGGAAGAAGCGACCAATGGCCGTGGCCTCGGTGTCTGTCTGGATGATTTTGGCAGCCGGATTCAGGCTTTCCCGCAAGTAAAATGTCGTGTTGAACCCCAGCCGGGTGCCCAATGCCAGAATGACATCGGCCTTCTTGGCCAGATCCGAGGCGACGACATTGCCCCGCGGGCCGACCTGGCCCGCATATAGCGGGTGCGCATAGGCGAAAGCGTCACCGTGCCCGGGCGACATGGCAACCGGTGCCTGGAGCAATTGCGCCAGCTTTGCGACTTCTTGCTGGTGTCTGCCGTTCTTGACCCCGCCGCCAACAATAATGAGCGGGCATTGGGCATTGCGCAGCAACTGTGCGGCAGCCTCGATGGCCTGAGATCCGCCTGTATTCGTGTCGGCGATATAGGCGCGCTCCACGGCCGCGTAGTCCGCTTCGGCGAGTGCCTCGGCCAGCAGATCGCGCGGCAGATTCAGCAGCACCGGTCCCTGGCGTGGTGATAGCGCTGTGCGAAAACACTCGCCAACCATTTCGGGAATGCGCGCGGTTTGCGTGAGGGAAAAGGTTTTTTTCGTAATTGGTGCGAACAGCGACTGCTGATCCACTTCCTGGAACGCGTCACGGTACACGTGGGCGGACGACAGCGAGCCGGCCAGTGCGATCACCGGCGAATAGGCCGCACGAGCCTGCGCCAGGCCTGTGGCCAGGTTGGTAGCGCCGGGGCCGTTTTGTCCCGCCAGAAACACGCCCGCCTGGCCCGACGCACGGGCAAACCCGTCCGCCATATGCACACCGGTCCGCTCGTCGCGTACGCCGATGAACCGCATATCCTTGGCTGCATAGAGGCCATCGAAGATTTCCATGCCGGCCGAGCCGATCAGGCCAAAAACGTGATCCGCGCCTTGTGTCTGCAATGCTTTGACAACGGCCTGTCCGCCTGTAAGAGTACTCATTTCACTATTCCTTTCTTTAGTAGCAATTCAATGATTCGGTTTGAGAATTTTTCTGAACTTGTCGATTTCCCGGGCGATATACGTGTCGAACTTGTCCAGCGCCAGGGTTTGCATCGTGAGCCCCTGCTGCTCCAGCTTGCCGATGACCTGAGGGTTGGCGCTAACCTGGCGGAGCTGCTCGGCCAGATATTGCTTCATCTGCGGCGAGGTTTTGGCATTCATGATGACGCCGTACCAGATGGCGTAATCAAAACCGGCGAATCCTGACTCGCTCACCGTAGGCACATCGGGAAACAATTTCGATCTTGATTGACTGGTAATGGCAAGCGCCCGCAATCTGCCATCTTTCAGATACGGCATGGCCAGAGCCACCGGCGCGAACGAAACGTCGATGCGCCCCGCCACGACCTCGGCCACGCCCTCCTGCACGCCTTTATATGGAACATGTTCAAGCTTTGTACCCACTTCCTGATTGAAATACCGACCCACCAGATCGGTGGCGGAGTTGACGCCCGCCGATCCATAGGTCAGGTAGGCATCCGGCTTTTTTGCTGCCGCGATCAGATCATGCAGATTTTTATATGGGCTCTTGGCGTTGACCACCACCAAGGTGGGGGAATAGGCAATGGATGTGATACCCGAAAGGTCTTTCAGCGTATCGAACGGCAAGTTCTTTTGCACCGACGGATTCACGGCGTAGGAAGAAGACACGAACAGGAGTGAGTTGCGGGCTGGATCCTCGGTGAGCAGACGCTGGGTGCCCACCATGCCACCCGCGCCGGGGCGATTTTCCACCACCACCGGTTGCTTGATGCGCTTGCCCAAATCTTCCGAGTAGATCCGGGCGATGATATCGATTAACGCACCGGGACTGAATGGCACAATCGCCATCACGGGTGACTTGATTGATGGGGTCTCCTGCGCCAGGGCGTGGTGGTTCGACGATAGCGCGGCCGCTCCTAACGCGAACCATAGCGGAATCTTCCTGAAAATCATGGCGGTGTCCTTGTCTCAATTAATACGACATTTATATTGTCGACATTTAAACACGAATTTTCATGCATGACAAGAGCAAAAACAGCCGTCACCGATCAACATTTGTTCTTTATAAGCTGTTTTCTTTTGTCAGCACCTTCAACGCGCCGTCGCGATTTTCCAAGGCAAGGCGTCGGTGCTCTTCAGCTGCGCCCGGGCCATTTCCACGCACAATACAATCGACCAGGCGCGTCCAGGTTTGCAGCGACGTTTTACGTCGCTCCCGGGTTTGCAATCCCATGCGAACATAGCGACCAATTCTTTGCGCAAAGTCGCTAATGTAATGCGCCAGTATTTCGTTTTCGGAAAGCGTTGCAATCAGGGCCACCATCTCGCCGCTGATCGCAGCGTATTCTGTCGCATTGTCGAGGCTTTTCTGCAGCAACGCGAGCTGCGATTGCAGCTTTTTTGCGGTTTCCGGAGCGATATGCTCGGCGGCTAGGCGGGAGGCGCTCGAGAGCAACGATGCCCTTACCTCAAACAGATCTTCCAATTCCTTGAACGACAGCTGGGTCACGTGCGCACCGCGTTGTGGCCTGATCTGCACCAGACCGCGCTGCTCCAGCAGGCGCAGCGCTTCACGGATCGTTGCCCGGCTGACATCGAAAGACTCCGCCAGTTCAACTTCGCGCAGACGCTCGCCCGGTACGAAACTGCCGTCCACAATTTTTTCTGATATTTGGTTTGAAATCTGGATCGGTAAGGTGCGAAGTGTGCTGGGGGAAAATGGGTTATTCATTCTGATCTTGCTGTCCTATCCATAAAAGTACGACAATTTTATGCTACAGATGTGATGATAAAGCCAAAAACCGACATCACACATCTATTTCTCGTTACAGAGAGCCGAGCAAAGAAAAATCCTTGAAAACACTTATTTTTGATAGGTGACGCTGTCGAAATACGTTGCATTTTTTTGATTGACGCCTCTTTTGCACTTTTATTTATAAATAAAATTTTTTTCCAAAAAACTTTTAGAACGCAAGAAACTGGCGTTCTGTTGCGCATGCTGATGCGCGCCTACGAACAAGTAACGCAATAATGCGCCTGTTGCTGAAAAACAGGACAGCTGACCGTTCTTATTAGCAGATATTTTTTCTTGAACAGAATGAATCTCCCAATGCAATCGCTCGCCTCATCCTCATCAGGCGTAAGGTTATCCGGCATCACAGGACGGCCCTGTGGGCAGACTCCGCTGGGCAACAGGTAATCGGAGATGGTATCAATCGCTTTTATATTAACCATGTTTTGTTGCAATGTCGACATTATTGCATTAAACTCGATCATCGTGTGCTGGCGTCGCGTTGTCCGTGGGTATGCAGCGCTTTGCTATTACGCGTTTTGCCCTGGACTGCTCAAATCGTTCGAGAGCATGGCGTCGCGTATTGCGACCAACGTTCAAAAACTGCCATTTCGAACCGCTTGTTAATGTGGCCGCGCCAGATTATGTATTGTTCATCACACCCGGCAGGGACCGAGCATGAACCAACACTCGCTCAGAACATATGCGACTCAAGGCATCAGAACGATTACAAACGGAAACCAGACAGCTCCTCAATTTATGAAAGGTCGTGAGAAGCAACTATGAAATTCAATCAAGCAAGCCCGCAAGCGATGCTACTGCAAAACACCATCGTCCCGCTTGACCAGAACTGGACGGTCACGCCCGTAACACTGGGTCAACGCTTAGCGAAGTCGTTCTGGTTCAATTATCTGGAAGGCGATGCCGAACCCATTGAAATTGCTTATCGCGTCTGGCTATTGCGCAATAGCGATATTCTGATTCTAGTGGATACAGGGCCGCCTGTTGGCGAAGCGCTAACACGCGGAATTACGGAAATAAAGCCGATTGATCAAAGCCTGCGCGCATTATCCATTGAGCCACAGGAAATCAGGCATATCGTCTTGACCCATTTGCATTGGGATCATGCGTCATCGGCTGATTTGTTCCCGAATGCGAATTTTTATGCACAACAAGAAGAAATCGATTTCTTTACCGGAGATGCCTGGAAAAACCATGCGACAGCCAGATTTTTCAGTCATCGGCAAATGCTGCAAGGGCTAATAGACAATGGCAAAGTGATACCAATCAATGGCGATGTCTGCCTTTGTTCCGGCATCCGCCTGATTAGAGTAGGCGGACACACCCCAGGTTCACAAATCTTGACGGTGCAGACAGCAGAAGGAACAGCCATCCTTACCGGTGACGCCATCCCGCTAAATAAAAACTATACCGAAGCGATTCCCACCGGAATTCTGGTAGATCTCATGGAAGTCATCAACACAAGAAAACGTATACGCGCTCTGAAGCCGCATTGCTTGTTTACCGGGCATGATCCTGTCGACCGCCTCATTTTAGATCACTAAATCCGGATTCATTTTTTTCGTCAAATTAAACTAACGTTATTGGAGAATAAATCAATGAGAGGAGTCAATAAGCTATTCATGTCGTCACTGTCGGCTCTCCTGCTAGGGTTGACAACGGTAACAGCAGCACAATCAGCAACCATCACCTTACGCATTACCTCGGCCTCGCCAAAACAAATGGATGATAGCAAAGCGCTGGTGGAAACGGTCGAATACCTAAAGAAGGCGTCAAACGGCACGGTTATCCTAAAACCTTTTTTTTCAGCCGCGTTATTTGGTGAGGTGGATGGCATGAGTGCGGCTCAGAACGGGTTAGTAGATATGGCGATCGCCTGCACATGCAATCTTACCAAACTGACATCCGCATTTCTGTTTGCGGATCTGCCATACATGTTCAAATCGATTGAATCAGGTAAACAGGTTTGGGCAAGCGATGCTGGCGCGCGCGTGAAAGATCAACTTGCCCAGGACACCAATCTTGTCGCGTTGGCATTTGCGCCAAGTGGCGGCGGCCATCGTCTTCTGCTAAATAATAAGCGGACAGTCAAGGTTCCGGCGGACTTTTCAGGTATGAAAATACGTACAACAGCAACCCCGTTAGAACAGGCCTTTTGGAAACAGGCTGGCGCCGTTCCTACCCCAATCGATATCAGCGAAACATATTCAGCATTACAACAGGGCGTTGTTGACGCCGAACACCTTCAGCCACTGTGGACAGAGATGCTAAAGCATGACGAGGTCACCAAACATGGAACAGAGATTGGCGCTCTGCTCGTCTATCGCACTATTGCGATAAATTCAAAATCGCTCGATAAACTGGATGCAGCGCAAAAAGTTGCATTACAAAAAGCGATGAAATTCTTTGAGGAGCGCGCTTATCATCACAATCAGGTTGGCAGGGATCGTTCTCTTGCCGCCATTAAAAAAAATGGTATGAAAGTCTACATGCCAACGCAGGACGAAATGAAACAATGGCAAAAACTTGGCGAAGACTTCCGTCACTCTGAAGTTGTCAAGCGCGCCATTCCGGCAGATTTGATTGACCAGGTGCTCGCAGCCCAGAAAGGATTCTAGTATGAAAACACTTGTTCATCGACTCTTGCGGATCACAGAACTCGTTGGTGCATTGCTGGTTTTGATGCTGATTATTCTCTTGTTTAGCAATATTGTCGCTCGCGAACTCCTGTCTATTTCTTTGGTGTGGACAAACGAAGTCAGTCTGATTCTGTTTGCATGGGCTATCTTTTTAGGTGCGGCGGTCGCGTTTGCCCGGGGCGCCCGCATACGCTTCACTTTTCTCGTTGATCGGCTGGCTCCTCAAACAAGAGAGCTCTCCAATATCCTCACGACCTGGGCAGGCGCATTAGTGCTCATCGTCCTATTTGTCATTTCAGTGAAACTGGTGCAAATGAGCTGGAATCAACAGTTAACCTCTATTCCAGT